>DASTBJ010000311.1:0-20249 GCA_035712125.1 Terriglobia bacterium | reverse complement strand
GAACAACTCGGAAAGCTCGAAACCCAACGAGCCGCCAACCTGATCAATGGTGGGCGTCGCTTTCGAGAGCTGGTTATCGGCGTCGATGGTCAGAACTCCACTGATGTTGATCGTGACGTTGTTGCCGACAAACGCTTCTGTATCATGGGCGGCCGTGGCGCGAACTTCGGACAACGTGACATTCGCGACCCCGCCAATCCCGAACGTATCGGAAGTGGCCGCGGCTTCCGTCATGGAATCCGCAAACAGGCTCACATTATTTGCAAGAATGGCCGCGCCATCTCCGATGAAAGCTCGAGTCGCGGAGGCTTGGCTGCCGTCTACTCCAACCGTCGCAGCGACTTCAAATACGTCGATATTGGCAAGGCCGGCACCGGATCCACCACCTACGGTGGCTTGCGCCATCGCCTCGGACATTGTCGTATCCGCGGTCAAAGTGAGCGAAGCGCCGCCAAGATCGATCTGCGCGTCATGACCCACGAATGCTTCGGTCTCACGGCTGGCGGCTGCCTTAGCCGTGATGCCCGTAACATCGATGCCGAAAGAGCCAGAGCCGCCGCTTGTAGTGGCGATCGCTTTCGCCGCCACTTCATCGGCAGTGGCATCGACGTTCGCGGCGTGCAAATCCGTCAGGGGGCCTACATAGGCACGCGTTGCTCCTGAAAGTTCGGCCTTGGGCTCGAGCAGAACAATAGAGCCGAGCCCGGCGAAGGATCCCGCGGTTGCCCCGGCCTGTGCCTGCGTCGTCGACTTGGCATCCAGCTGGATATCCCCCGGGTTCCCGTTCTCGTCATAAATATTGATTACGGCGAGACCGTTCGTCCCGACGTCACGTGTCGTATCGCGATGCTCACCGACGTAGGCTTCCGTGACAGTGCTGACGGTTGCTACGGGCGTCGCGCCCGTACCCGCACCGAGGCCGCTGACAGTAACGGAAACCAGAGTCGCATGCGCAAACGCATCGCCATCGGCGATTAGAATGAGATCTGTTGTCCGTATGTCCAATCCGTCGCCGACGTAGACGCGCGTAAACCCGCCGGCAATGGCCGTAGGTTCCATAACGGTGACAGAAGCGCCCACCGACGCGCCGAAACCGTCGGTGTCCGCGGTTGCGTTGATATCCGACGTGGCTGTGACGGTGACGGGACCGTTGATATCCAGAAGGGCTGCTTCGGGCCCTCCGGCCACACGGCCCGAGGCGGCGCCCAGGAATGCTTCGACAACACCAGAAGCATCTGCGAGGGCTTTGGCGCCCTGGCCGGTTCCGAGAATCGCGAAGTTCAACACAAGCGACTCGGCATTGGCGTTGATGACGAACTGGTCGTCTCCAAGCCCGTCGCCGGCCAGGTCGCCCGCGCTGACAAGAAGGTTTCCGGCATCCATGTTGACGCCGTCGCGCACATACGCACGTGCGGTCCCACTGACGGTTGCCGTGGGCTTCACCAGGGAGATGTCGAGCGCGCCCGAGAAGCCGCCGCCATCCGTCTGGGCAATAGCCTCCATGACGCCATCGGCCACTACCGACACGGTATGGTTGTTTACATCGACATCGGTGACGATATCGTCACCGTTGGCATCGTCGTCGGCTTGTGCTCCGATAAAGGCTTCAACTAAGCCGGACACTTCGGCATTCGCGGTGATATTGCTGCCCGAGGCGATTCCGGCGATGCTGATCTCCAGTGTTTGCGCCATTGCCTTCATCACCGGGGCGTCCGCCAGAATCGTGAGTGTGCCGGCGTCGATTTCAACGCCTTCACCAATGTAGGAACGGACCGTGCCACTTACCAGCGCCGTCAAATCCAGATCCGTGATGTCCGCTAAACCGCTGAGGCCACCGGCAATGATGTGAGGTGTCGCCTGCATGGATCCTTTGGCATGGATATCGATAGCGCCGTTTCCGACATTGACCGACGCCAGGTTCGGGCCCAGCAGTTCGTTTGCGGGTGCGCCGATGTGCGCGTCCATGAGTCCCGTAACCTTGGCTGTCGCTTTGATGAAATTCAGGTCGATGCCGCCGTTGAACCCGAGAGCCATGGTTGTCGACTGCGCGTCGTAATCGCCGTCGGCATCAATGTCGATCCCAGGGGCATCGATCTTCGCGCCCTGCCCGATAAATGCGCGGGTCGTACCGCCAGCCTCCGCGACCGGTTCAATCTGTGAGAATGAGAAGAGGCCGGCCACGCTGACGTTGTCAATTTTCGATTCGACATCCATATCGGATGCGGCTTCGATCTGAATGACTGCGTTGATATCGATCAGATTGACAAGGGGCTGCGGAGCGACGGCATCGCCCGCCGAGACGCCAACAGGTGCACCGATAAACGCCTCGACCGTTCCTGTAATCTTGGAGTCGGCCTGGACGAAAGCCAGATCAGCGAGGGCCGCAAAGCCTGCGACGAATGTCGTGGCCCTGGAGATGTATTGAACGCGATCGTTGACGGCGGGATCATCCGGGTCGCCGGATTGATCGATCTGACCTGCGACTACCGACAATGCGCCCGCGTTGAGGGCAACGCCGTCCCGGACATATGCACGGGTCTTACCGGATACGAGGGACTGCGGTTTGATCGCGCTGACGGAGGCCGTAAACGAGGCGCCGACCCCGTCGACATCTGACAGGGCTTCCATTCTTGCGTCAGCCTCTATGGTAACGGCGCCAGAGCCGACATTGATGTCGGGTGCGGGAGCTGCCTGTACAGATCCCGCCTGTGAGCCGATGAATGCCTCGACCTCGCCGGAAACCGTCGCCTTAGATTGGAGACCGTTCGCACCGCCCAACACGCTGATGCCGAGAGCAAAGCCGGAGGCATCCGCCTTCATTGTCGGCGCGTTGGCCGTAATCGTGAGGCTGGCCGCGGAGAGATCCGTACCGCTGCCGACATAAGCGCGCACCGCGCCGCCTGCTGTCGCCTCCGGAAGCATCACAGCCAGCTGGATCGCGCCTCCACCCCCGCCGCTTGCATCTGCAAACGCGGTCTGGCTCGAAAGTGCATCGATGACGAGCGTCCCGTCGGCGTCGATGTTCCCGGCCGGCGCGACCAGGTTGATAGCGGTTGTTGGGTCGGCCGCCGGAGTCGCTCCACCGCGGGAGCCTGTGAACGCTTCAGTTGTGCTGCTTATGGTTGCGATCGCTTTCGCACCCTGGGTCGAGATGAATCCCGCTCCGATCGCGACGGTGTCGACATCGGCATTCTCGGTTGCGTCAGCCTGGATATCGAGTTCGCCCGCATTGAGAATCAAGCCTTCGCCCACGTAGGCCAGGGTCGACGCACTGACTGTGCCTTCGCCGAGGAACGCGGCTATAGTCGTTGTCAGGGAGAATGCGCCGCCTGTCGCTGAGACAAGCGCGTCTGAATCCGAAATCGCTTTGACGAGAACTTCCGCGTTGGTCGCACCAATCGTCACGGCATCACCGGGCGCACTTCCGGCGCGCGTACCCAGGTAGGCTTCTGTCTTGCGGCTGACGGTCGATATAGCGCCCGCTCCCGCGCCACCCACGCCGATCACGCCGATTCCGACGCTCACCGTGTCGGCGTCGGCGGTGCTGGTAGAGTCCGCGATTACGTCCAGAACTTTCGTCGTGGTGGTGGTGTTTCCAGTGATCCACGCACGCGTCGCGCCGCCGATTTTTGCGGATGGATGCATCACTGCAACGCTCACGCCAATGAAGCCGATCGACGCGCCGTGGGCGTCGGCATCGGCTGTCAGGTCGGACACCGCATCAACGGTGACAGTTCCGGAGGAAGCATTCAGCGTGCCGCCGTTAACGGAGGACTCCACAACGCTGTTGATTTCAGTCAGCGCCGCTGCGCCGACGACAGTTACGCCAACGCCGATGCTGACATCGAGGCCGGCCGCCAGCGAGTCCGCGTGAATATTCTGGGTCGCGTCCGCATGAATCCTGAGATTTCCAGTCACTGCTGTCAGCGTGCTGCCGGCCGACGTCGCCGTGACCTGATTCGTGATGATGTTCTCTGTTGCTGAAACACCCAGCGTGACATTGCTGCCCAGACCGAGTGTGACCGAGACCCCGAGCACCGAAGCGTCGATCGTAGAGATATCGATCGCCTGGATACTGACACCGTCGTCCACGGCGAGAGTTGCGTGGCCGCTTATTTCGCTTCCATCGATAACGCGCGCCTCGATGGTGCTGCCCGTGATGTTCTTTGCGAGCACGCCGGAAGCCGCTACATCGAAGGAGAATGGAGCGAAGTCAACATCAACGACAGCAGCAACGCCGCTCACGGTGATGGTCGACGTCGATTTGGCCAGAATAGCCACATTCTCCGTGCTTGAAACGACCCGTGAATTGTCGACAATCGCCCGGACTTCGTTACTGATATCGTTCGTCGATAAAGCCGTTGCGGTCGTCAAACCGATGCTTGCCAGGGCGATGCCGCCGCTCACACTCCCGGCTGCGGAGAACGAATCGATGATGGAGTTGTCGAGTGCGGTCACTTGAATGGCGTCGGGAGCCGTCACTCCCTGGCCTTCGTCGAGGTCGCTGTTGAGAATGATCGCTTCTATCGTATTGCTGACGGTATTGAGGGTTATGGCGCCGACGTCGGTGGAGTCAATCGTCAGGCCGCCGGCCGTGACGGAAACGGCCATTCCCGCGGCGAGCACGTTAATCTCGGAACTGGATGTCGCCTCGACAAGAACCCTGTCGGTTAGGGACAGGACGCGGGAATTTTCGATCTTGGCGCGTGTGGTTGTGCCAATGTCGTTCGTGGAGAGGTTCAGGGCAACCGCCAGATTCACGGCCGCAAACCCCGCACCAATGTTGATGCTTCCGCTGATAGCATGCGACGTAACTAATGCGGAATCCTCGGCATCGACTTCGATCAGGTCCGTTGCCTCGATTTGTTCGCCCACGAGATTCCCGCTGTTGCGAATGATCGCCTCTGTCGTGCTCGTGACCGTGTTCAGCGTGACTGACCCGATGACTCCGACGAGGATGCTTACGGCGCCGACAGACCCTGCAAGGGACAGGCTGGCCGCTGTCGCAGTGATCTCGGCGTTTGAATCGGCGAGGACAGAGATATCGGCGGCAGAGTCGACAGACGAGTTCTCGATCAGCGCTCGGGTTGTGTTCGAGACATCGTTTGTGGATGCCGA
This sequence comes from Terriglobia bacterium, assembly GCA_035712125.1. Lineage (GTDB taxonomy): Bacteria > Acidobacteriota > Terriglobia > 20CM-2-55-15 > 20CM-2-55-15 > DASTBJ01. The sequence goes on along the minus strand of DASTBJ010000311.1, from coordinate 15,131 downwards.
GGCAACAAGCGTGAGTTCGCCGGAAACGAGACCGACACTGATTGTCAGACTGGACGTCAGCGTCACCGCGTCGATGAACGAGTCGTCAGTAGCCTGAACGAGAATGTCGCCTGGCGCACTGACCTCGGTCGCGCCGGTGCCGCTGTCGCGAATGATGGCTTCTGTAATGTTGTGGATGGTGTTCAGCGTCACGGCCCCGATAACGCTGGCATCAATCGCAGCCAGCAGGCCGACCGTGATATTCATCTGGGCGGCAACGGCTACCGCGTCAATATCGGCGTTGGAATCGGCGACAACACTGACCGTGCCGGTGTTGGAGTGCACCGGCGATCCGTCGATTTCCGCGCGGGTTTCATTGCCAATATCGTTCGTGGACCCCGACAGCCCAAAGCTTACCGAGCCCGCAATACCACCAGCCGTTAACTCGAACATGGCCACACCGGTACCCGCCAGGATGATGGAGTCATCCGTTGCCTCAACGCGAATATTCCCGTTGGCGGTGGCCGATTCGCCCCCATTGTCGCCGGTGTCCAGGATTTCGGCTTTGACCACATTGTCGACGGTGTTCAGCGTGATCGCTGCCACCACGGTGCCGTTCAGGGTCAGCAGGCCACCCGTAACGGAGATGGACGTGGCGATGGCGAAAGCTTCGATATCTGCGATGGAGCCGGCGTCAACCAGAATGGTGCCGCTGGTGCTGACGCTCGAGTTATCGATCAGCGCGGAGGTTTCGTTGGAAATTTCGTTCTGAGCCGCAGAGAAACCGATCGCTACGTTGACGGCGATGGCCCCGCCGGAAATGCTGATCGCGGCACCAGTCGCGCTGACGAAGATTGAGGACTCGTCGTCGGCAAGAACCTGAATCGAACCCACGTTGGAAACATTGCTGTCCTGGATCAGGGCTTCAGTTTTGTTGTTGGTGTAATTGACTGAGCCGGCGCCCGCCCCGGCGACGGCCACGCCGGCCAACCCGCCCAGACCGAGGACGCCCGCAATACCATAGGCAATCGAGTCAATATCCGTGGTCGACGTGGCGTCGACCAATAGAGACGCTCCGCCGGTGACAGTAGAATCGATAACGGCGGCTTTCGTCTCCGTGCTGACGTCGTTCAGTGCCGCAGACGCGGAGAACCCGACACCTGCACCGATCGCGGCGGCGGCGCCGAACGTTAACACGCCGGATCCGGCATCCGCATCGATGGTCGCATTGTCCAGCGCGGTGACGCTAACGAGCCCCGTAGTGCCGGTGATCACGCTTTCGTTCGTGATCAGGGCTTCAATCTTGTTGCTGACAACGTTGCCGGAACCCGCAGCGGCGCCCGCGAACGCGACGCCCGCGAGGCCGCCGGCGGCAACGGCTCCCGCGCCGACCCCCGTGATCGCGCTTATCGTAGACTGCGACTGCGCCTCGACCGTGACGTTATCGGCATCGGTGACATTCGAATCGTCTATCGATGCCCGCGTCGTGTTGTTCACGAGATTTGCCGCGAGTGAAACGCCGACACCAACACCAACCCCCGCCACACCGCCCCCTGTAAGAGCCAGTGTTCCTGCACCGGCGTCGGCATCGATGTCGAGCATGTCCTTCGCGAGAAGTTCGACGTTTCCGTCCGGGAATATCAGACTATCCGCGCCAATCAGGGCTTCGACGGTTGTCGCCACATTATTGCCTGCTGCAGAACCGGCACCCGCAACGGAGATTCCGGCGATCCCACCGGCGCTGGCCGCGCCGGCCAGGCCGAGCGCGAACGCATCGATGTCGCCCTGAGTCGTGGCATCGAGATCGACATCCCCTGTCGTCCGAACCGTAGATCCGAGAATTGCAGCCTTGATTCTATTTTGAACATCATTGACGGCGACGGCTGCGGCGATGGCGATGCCCGCGCCCAGAATGGGCGCAGCGGTTAATGCGAATGCGAACGATCCGGCGTCAGCATTGACATCGTTGTCGTCGAGCGCCTCGATGCTGACCTCGCCGACAACACCGGCCAACGATTCGCTATCGACCATCTGCGCTTCAACGATGTTGTGCACGCTGTTGAGGGCGATCGATCCGGTGACACCAATCGCGATTCCAACCAGGAATCCGGGTGATGCCACGCCGCTACCGACAAATGCGAACGCGTTGACGTCGGCCGTCGATATGGCATCGATTTGAATGGTTGTGGCGTCCGTAACCAGGGCGTCTTCTAGTTCCGCGCGAATCACGTTCTGCACGACGTTCGCCGAAATAGTCACACCGGCGCCTGCTCCCACCCCGACAATGCCAAGGACAGCTGCAAGAGCGCCCGTATCGGCATCGACGTCCGAATCATCCGTGGCGCTGACAAGAAGGTCTCCACCCGCATCAAGTTCGCCGGAAGCTGAGGCTTCGACCGTAATGAAGATGAGGTTGGCTGCCACGGCACCACCGACAGCCGCCAGACCGGATCCAGTCAGGGCAAGTGCGAACGCGTCATAGTCAGAGTCTGAACGTGCAAGAACGATGATGTCGCCGGATATGGCGGTCAACGAACCACCACCGCCAACATTCGCTCGGAAGTCACTGAAGCTGATATTGAAGGCTCCGGCAAGCGAAGCCGAAGCTAAGAGACTGGCCGATCCACCGACAGCCTGGCTGTCGAAGAGCTGCGTGCCCTGCGCGCGAACGTTGATGTCCGACCCGCCTGTGATGTCCGTGCCACTGCCGATAAGGGCCTCGACGGCGTCCCCATCGAGTGAGAATGAACCTGCAATGGCGGCGCCGGCGGCGACAAGGCCGCCCAGCGCGATTTCACCGGCACGTGTAACGGACTCGACGCGGCCGGCATCCAGGAAAGCACCGCCGCTGCGGCGCAAGTTTGCCAGAACGTCGACGAACGTATCCGAATCGACTGTTGCGCCATTGCCGATGCGGGCTGCTGTGTAGTTGTGCATGGCGTTGACGGCGATCGAGCCCGCAACGCTCCCACCCAGGCCAGCGGCAACGCTGGCGGCCTCAGCTATGAAGCTGTACGGCTCATCACCCTCGCCGATAGCCTCGAGAGAGACAAGGTCGCCGCTTACCGTTGCGTCACTGCCGATCTCAGCAATGTGCTGCCCTTCGGAGAAATTTCCGGCGAATGCCAGTCCAACCGCTCCCACAGTGCTTACCGTTGCATCCGCCGTGGCGTCTGAATCGAAATCCATAAGTGCCGTTATGCGGACTTCGCCGTCGGCATTCAGAATAGAATCCGCCCCAATGGATGCGTCGGCAACAGGACGACCGGCGCCAATGGCGATTGCGGCTGCCGCGCCAATCTGAATAAACGGAATCGCCAGCGGATCCACAGCGTCAATCGCGACCCGTTCGAACTGATGCTGGGTGCCTGCAAGACCGGACGCATTGAGATCCACGACGTCCGCGGCATCTTTGGTGGTCAGCAGCTGAACCTGGGTGAGATCGTCGTTCGCGACAGACACGTAATACACGGTGTCGTCGACGAGCCCACCGATATTGTTGTTGCCGCCGTTACGATAGATGACGGCATCTCCGGTCTTCAGCCCGTCGAATGCGGAAAGGTTGACCGTATTCAATGTGCTGTTCACGGCAGTGCCGGGATCCACGGTCGTTTGCACGTCGAGAGGCCGATATGCGTCAACCACCTTGAGAATTCGATGCGTGCTGCCGGTGGCACCGGTGTCGAGATTGATCGGTGCCGTCGACGTCATGGCGCGCTGCCGGCTGTCAAAGAGCTGGATCAGGATATTGTTCGGGTCACCGTCATTGATGTTGACGTAATAAAGCTGGCCATCCTGCAGGCCGCCAATGTTGTCTCCGCCGCCGTTGAAGTACTTCACCGCATCGCCATCGGCCAGTCCCGCAAAGGAACCGACATTGATGGTGTTGTCGCTCGTATTCAGTGCGGAACCGGGATCGAAGGTGCGCTCGGCCACAAAGGAATGCCGGTCTTCGGGCGTCGTCACGGGGTTAAGACTTATCGGAGTTGTTCCCGACAGCGCGTTCTCTCGCGATGCAAACAGCTGAAGCAGTGACGGGTCGCCGGAATCGACTCTGACAAAGTAGGTGTTGCCGTCGAGGAGACTGCCGATATTCACATCGTCCTGGTTGTTGTGATAGACGACGGCATCGCCGGTGTCGAACTCGTGAGGCGTGCTCACCTTGATCGTGTCGTTGTCGGCATCGACGTCCTTACTCGCGTCGATACTGACTGCGAGTGCGGGATGCGGATCGATCGACGGGAACAGGAGTTTGTCGAGACCGCTGATCTCCGCGAGTCGAGCCAGTTGCCGCTCCGTTTCCTCGTCGACGGTCAGACCTTCGCTCGTCGCTCCGAGCACACTGGCGAGAGCGAGGGTGTGAGCGACCGAATCCGTGTTGGCCGTGACGGTGACGCTGCCATCGACGCTGAGTTTTCCTCCGGCCTGCGCGATTGCGCCGCCTTGCGGTCCTCCGGCAGCAATCGCGGCGCCGATGCCCACCTCGGCGTCGCCAGCGACGGCGTCCGCCGTTGTATGCGTGGTCGCAGTGTGATTTGCGATTGCGGAAACATTGCCGGTGATAAAGCTGGTGGCAAGAGTATCCGGATCGCTGGGCGACGCCATCGCCGCTGTCGTGTTGTTGAGGGTTGCTGTCAGAGCGATTGCAGCAGGAACACTTCCGGGATTGTTTGCGCCTGCTTCGGCGAGCGTCGTGGTTGTATAGGTGCCGTCTGCCGTGACCGATATGTCATCGACGTTGGTAAACGTCACATCCGCGCCGATGACGGCATTGGTGTCGTGGCGAATGATGTTGATTGCGACAGACGGGCCAAAGCCGAGCGAGCCCACTCCGGGATCCGAAGTGGCGATCGCATTGTAAACACCAATGTAAGTGGCCTGTACTGTAACGTCGTTGTTTGCCGTCAGATTGATATGCGCGCCATCGAGGATCAGCGCGTTGTGCTGGCCACCGCCGCTCGGTGTCAACAAGTCCAGCGGGTCCTGGACAGCCAGCGGGTTGCCGGAAATGTTGATGGCAAACGCACCGGCCACGCCGGCATCCTCACTGCCGGAGCCCGAAATCGCGGTCGCGTTGAACGTATTGGCGCCATCCGTATCGGTAAGCGCCTGCAGCAGGAGGGAAGGGGCGGTGACGTCGCCGCCAATCGCGCTCTCAACGATCTGGCCATCGACGTTGAAGGCGACGGCAACGCTGACGCCGGAACCTGACGTGACGTTGTCGGCATCAGCCAGTGTATCGACATCCATATCGGCTGTTGCGCGGACCGTCGGCGTCGTCGGCGAGTTTGTGGAGCCGCCTGAAAGCAGCGCGGCTTTCGAGAAACCGTAATCGAGGTTGCCGGCGATAGCGGCGGCAACGCCGATAGGACCGTCTGCTGTCTCCGCGCTGACACGCTGCAGTACAGCGAGTATCTCGTCGGGAATCTCGGACTCTCCCGCCAGAGCCAGGAGCTGTTCGATCTGCTTTTCGACTTGTTCGCCGACCGGATCTCCGTCGAAATCGCCCTCCGAGCCATCAAGGCCGGAGATAGCGTCGGCATCCATAAAGCTGACGTTGTCGGCTGTCACCGTGACGGTCTGGACTCCGGCGCCAACCTGAATATCCATGGCACTGGACGCCGCCGCACCACCTTCAACGAATCCCAGCGCAATGGCAGGCCCGATGCTGACCTCGCCGAATCCGCTATCCGTATTCGCGATGTGTGTCGTTAATGCGTGATGGTCGGCATCGACGAGCAGACTGCCGCTGATCGTCGCAGTTCCTGCTGCCGCAGCCGTCGTTTCCAAATCGTTGTAGTTCAGGGCCGCTGCAGCAGGCAGATTGACGGCATTTGTCGCGCCTGCGGTTGCATTGGCTGTCGCTGTGTAGTCGCCTGACGCCAGTACCTGGATGTTTGTGCGGTTGCCCAGGATGATTTGGTTGCCTGAGATTGTCGCGTTTTGAATCTCCGCTTTGACGACCTGACTCATTGCGTTCGCGGAGAACGATGGACCAACGCCCACGCCCGCCGTATCCGGTGTTGCGCTCGTCGTCGCCGTATAAATCGCCTCGAATTCCGATCGAACTTCGAGATCCGTTCCTCCCACAAGGGTGATGTCGGCGCCGTTGCGGATTGTCGCCAGATGCTGTCCGCCGGTCGGCACCGGAATCGTCGGCAGCGTCGGCAATGACGGTTGCGGAATCTGCGGAAGCGGTGGAGGCGCAGGTATCGGTGGAGGCGGAGCAGGTAGCTGCGGCAATTGCGGAATCTGCGGCAGCGCCGGAATCGGAATAGTGATGGGGTTCAAGGGCAGAAGGGGGGCGCTGAAGTTGAGCGCAAACGCGCCCGCAACACCGAGATTGGACTCTGTGCCTCCGCCGGAAATCGCCTCCGCCGTGAAATTGAGAACTCCATCACCACCCAGAAGGGCCTGGACCTGGATCCCGGAGGCCGCGACAGTGCCTTCAATAAATGCTTCATTGCTCTGGCTGCTGATGTTAGCCGCCGCGGCGACACCCACCGTGATCGCCGACGTCACGGCCTGTCCGGTCGCAAACGCGTCGGCGTCGCTGTCCATCTCGGAAGTCACGGTGACGGAACCGTCTGCCGTCACATTCGCGCCGGCGATAATGCCGGCAAGAGCAGAGTTGAAATCGAGATTCGCCGCGATCGCTGCTGCGGCGCCGAGCGAGCCGTCGGCGGTTCCCATACGACCGTTGGCGATGAGGTCTCGAATGGCGACGGGCAATCCGCGCTGCAGGCCATGCAGATTGTCGACATCAGCGGTCGGAGCAAGATTGACGGCGCTGGTGCCATTGTCGGCGTCGGTGCGGTTGAGATGGAGCGTTATCGTGTTCGGATCGATGACGTGGACAAAGTAGGTGTCGCCATCCTCGAGTGCACCGATAGTTTCGTCGTCGTCGCCGTTGGTATAGAGGACGGAATCTCCTGTTGCCAGGCCGTGGCCGGTCACCGTGAGTTGATCGGCGCCGCCGTTGACATCGGCTTGCGGATCGATTTCGAAGGCCGGAATGATCGACTGGAATGCAAGGTCCATGATCTGATCCAGCTTGAACTCGACCAGAGTGTCGTCACTCTCGACACCGTCAGAACTCGCGACCGCATCCGCGTCCATGAAACTGTCCGTAACTGCGGACACTTCGACAGACCCATCGACGACTATCGTGTTCCCCAAAAAAGCCTGGGCGCCACCCTGCATGAGCCCCAGAGCAACCGCGGCTCCAACTCCCGCATCGGCTGCGAGGACAGATGCGTTTGCGCTGTGGACGGCGTTTGAAGTCTGGTGAGCCGAAACTTCCAGATCGCCGGTGATCTGGGAGAGACCGGCGCTGTTGCTGATGTTCGCGATCGTGTCGTTGTCGTTGAGCAGCGCTGCGATGGCGGCGCCGATGGAGGACCCCGCCGATACACCGGCTTCGGCGATGGCTTCGGCTTCGTAGTTAGCGGTGGCTGTGACCCTCAAGTCGTCGGCGCCCTGGATCACCACGTTCTGCTGGATATCCGCGACCGTTTGAAAAACACTTGAATTGAGCTCGAACGAAGCGCCCACGCCCAGCGTCGTTAAGGCGTCGACAAACGGCGTCGCATTAGCGATGTTTTCGAGGTCCATGTTTGCGGTGACGGCAAGATCGCCGCTATTGGTCAGCGTGAGCGATGCGCCCGACCCAACAAACGCATTGGTCGTGCCCTGAGACTGGGTGGCCGCGGCTGCACCGGCAGCTCCAGCGGCCATGCCGCCGGCACCGGACACGGCTTCGGCGCTTAAGGTATGGATGCCGTCGTTGGGCAGATCGTCCAGCGTTTCGGCGAGAATCGTGATTTCGTTTGCGGTCGCAGATCCGGATATCGATGCGATCGTATTCGATAGTTGCGCATTGGCCGCAATCGCCGCTGCCACACCAAAGGCGTGGTTTACCGCGCTGGCGCTCGCCAGCGCGCTCGAATCGATGTCACTCAGGGCGTCCACGTTTAGTGTGTTGTTAGTGGCGGTGACGTTCGCCGTATTTGTGATCTCGGCGTTGGCGGTCGCATTGGACAGGTTGACCGCGAGAGCGGCAGCTTTACCTTGTGTCTGGTTGCTGAGGAGAGCCGCGAGGTTCAGGGGATCGATGTCAGGGTCGGTTGCAGGCGGCGTAGGTGAGGATCCGAAGGCGATATTTGAACGGTCGGACAGGAACGCGATTTCCTGCGCCACCAGATCTGCTGCGCCGGTGGAGCTGGGGTCTGCACCTTTAACACCGGCGATGGACTCCGCCTGGTTCTCCACATCCGTAGTGGCGGTGATCTCTACGGCGCCTGCAGCGCTGACATTTCCTGCGACGGTGGCTGTTGCCACGTCGTTTGCCATATTCAGGGCGATCGGCGTTGCGATGGCCTCGTCAGGAATCGGGCCGATGAGAACGGCCGCGTCGCTTCTGGCGCGGATGAGGTTGGTTCCGCGGTTGGTGGCCGCTACCGTCAGCGCGCCCGCGAGCGTCATCGCGGCGCCCACATCGATGACCGCTATACTGGAGTTCTGTGCGACCGAACCCGCAAGCGTGACCTGGTTCATGTCGCTGATGTCGCCAAAGTCCGCGGCCAACACTCCGGCGTAGGCCGTAACGAGAGTCGTTTGGACGCCGTTTGCTGTGAGGTTCAGGTCCCGCGCGCCAATGATATTCACGCCGGATTCGATGGATGCCTGCGTTGTGAACGATGCCGCATTGACAGCGACGGATCGGCCGACTCCAAGTTCCGTTGCGAGCACAGCCGCGCCCTGCGGTTCGGCACTGAGATCCGTTGCGGTTGTGTTGGCCGCGTTGATGTTCACATCGGGACTGCCGACGAGATTGAGCGTTGTGCCCTGGGCAATATAGGCATGGCTCAGGTTGATGCCCGTGGTTGCCGCGTAAGCGCCCGCCACGATGTCCAGGTTCGCATCACCGATGCCGGCTGCGCCCGAGCGCGCAAGCGCCTTGATCTGATGTCCGGGTGTCGGCGCCACCAGGTCCGGCGCATTCCCTGTTTCGATGTTGAGCGCCGTTGCGTTTATCGTGGGCGCACCGCCGACGAACGCATCGTCCTGAATGGTCGTGATGTTCACGGCAACGGCAAATCCATTGGCGTCCACGGCAACGGTCGGCGTTGCGTCGGCCATTGAGAACAGATCGTGGTCGGAACCGGCGAAGATGGAAACCTCGCCTGACGATACGAGCGTTCCCGTCGTCGTGACGAAAGCCCGCGTTAGACTCCCGAGAGTGATCCCGGCAATAGCTGCCGCGTCGGTTTGAGGACCGGCCGCAGTGGCGACTTGCAGGTCCGCCAAAGTATCGGGATTGAGAATAGCGCCCGCGGGCGTGGAATTCGACGTGGCGGTGATATCGCTGTTGGTGGTTGCCCGGATATCAATGCTGGACGAGTTTGTGACGTCGGCGGTTCCATCGATGAACGCTTCTGTCACGGTCGCAATGAGCGGAGCAGCCACCGTCGCACCTTGGATGCCGACTCCGAGCGCACCGTCGGCAATGGCGTCCACAATGAGATTCGTCGCGGCGCTTATCATGACAGCACCGGACGCGGAGACAGTAGCATTGCCGGAAAGGTGGCTACGCGTCAGGGTGTTGATGCTTGGCGCCGCGAGCGCGGACTCATCCGTGCCGGTTAGAACCGGAGTACCCTCCACTAACGCATCGACATTCGAAAACGCCTGAGCTGTGAATGTGCCCGTCGCCGAAACGATCGCGTTCCCTTGCACCGCCACTTCGGAAATCAGCCCTGCAATCAGCCCATAGACGCCGGGTTGTCCTACCACCTGCGTCGTGACTTCGGAAACCAGGCTCGTGGTGGCGGTGAGGGTAATGTCGTTAGCAACAAGCGAGCCACCATCCACGATCACTGAAGCCAGGAGAGGTAGTGGAGTATTGTTGGTATCCGGTGCCGGCACAGTTCCGAGAGAGTCGGCCGCATTGAGAAGGATGTCGGCAGTCGCGGTAACCGCTGAAGTGACACTGATCACTTCAGCATTAACAGTCAGGTTACGCGCGTTTACCGCTCCTATAAAGTTGACCACATCGCGGCCGCCGTCGCCGTTCACGATGAGATCGATTCCGGGAGTGTTGAACGAGTTAATGGTCAGAACGTCCACGCTGAGAGGAGTTCCGCTATCGCTGCTCAAATTTATCGTCAGGCTGTTGGACGGCTTAGCGAAGGTGATCTGTTCAAAGGCCGGCGTGCTCGAGGTATCGACAAGCGTAAGAGTGCCGTCGTTGTTGTCCGTCAGGAAAGCAAGGTCGTCCACACTGCTGGTTCCAACAACACGGTCGACAACGTTAGCGTTATCTGTAATCGGCTCAAGGCCGTCATACTGCAGGACGTCGCCATCCCGCACTATGCTTCCGGAGTGCGGCCCAGTGGCTGTATAAATGACGGATTGAAACGTGCCGCCGTCCAGCACGAGTGTATCGAATCCACCTGCGCCGCCATCGACGACTCCGCTGATACTGCCGTCCTCACCGATAACAAAGGTGTCCTCGTTGTCGCTGGAGCCTTGCAGATTTTCGACTCCGCTGAAGTGCATCCCGGCGACAGTGCCTTCTCCGGCGCCGGTAATGTCCCAGATCGTGTCTCCCTGTGGCCCGGCAAGCGTGTCGTCGTCATCACCTCCAAACAGGTTTTCGACGCCCGTGAACGAGACAATTCCCACCTCGCCGCTGCCGACGCCGGCGACTTCCCAGAAATTCGCTCGACCTGCTCCGACGAGGGAACTGACACCATCGCCACCGGCGAAGATGACGCCGCCAGCCACGCCGGCCAACTCTATAGACTCGTCGATCCGCAGGATCACATCGAACCCGCCTGCATCGATGCGTGCGCCATAGCCGGAAGACCCATCGATGTTCGCCAACGACTCGGAGGCAACGACGGCCGACGTCGCGGTGTCCAACAACTGCAGTGTGTTGTTCCCACCAACGTCTGCCACGCGCAAAGTCAGATCGCCCGTAGTCGTCGCTGTATAAGAAAGGTCCGCCGACAACAAGACGCGTGGCTCGAGCGTCTCAAATTGCAAAGGACGCCTGCCTCGGACGCCACCGGACCATCGGGCCATGCGCCGGAGTTTGCGTGCGAGCGAGTTTCGGAATTGATCATAAAGCGAAGGGGTGGGGAAGAACGGCGAATTGCCGTTCGGCGAGTGACTCTTACTCATCCTTGACTCCTCAGCGATGCCGGGGCGATCGGCCTCGCGTCAGTGCTTATGCAGCTGAACTTTCGCCCACTGCGTTCGATGCAACTTCGTAGAGAGACACACAGTCACCAGACTCGATTTGATAGAGGAAAGTGTTTATAAATGAAGATGTACTCCAATTGCAACAGGTTATGATCAATTTTTATACAAATTTAGTTTTTGAAATTTGTCTCGCTATTAGACAGATCCGCCCACTTTCACCTATGAATGGTTCCGAGAGTGGAATTCGTAATGCGGGACGAGCGGAGGGGTGAGCCATGAGTTCCAGAGGACCAAACACGTCACGAAGAGAGTCCACGCCAACGGATCGAACCTCCTCACGCGACAAAAGAACGTCGAGTTCCAGCGGAACGCCGCCTGCGGCGATGCCGCCTCGCCGAACCTGGGGATGGTTTTTGCTGGCGATCGTCCTTAATTACCTGCTGTTTAAATCACTCATTCCCTCAGCGGCAGCTCCGGTCGCTGTGCCGTACACCTTCTTTAAGGAAGAGGTTCACAAACACAACGTCAAGGCAATCTATAGTCAGGGCGAAACGATCACGGGCAAGTTCTCGGCGCCCGTTACTTACCCACCACCTGGGCCGACGGGCGATCCGAAAGATCCCGCGAGCGGTAAAGCCACAACCGAATCCAAACAGGTGACGGACTTCACTACGATATTGCCGGCCTTCGTCGATCCCGGTTTGGAAGCTTTTCTAATCGAGAACAAGGTCGAGATCAGCGCGGAACCCATTCAGCAGGGTAATAGCCCGCTGACGACACTTCTTTTCGGTATTGCACCGGCGCTTCTTATCATCGGGTTCTATGTATGGATGTTCCGGCGCGCCGGGCAGCAAGGCGGAATGGGCGGCCTGATGGGAATCGGACGAAGCAAGGCTCGTCGTTACGATCAGGAAAGGGAAAGGAAAGTCAGCTTTGATGACGTGGCCGGTATTGACGAGGCGGAAAACGAGTTGGTTGAGATCGTCGATTTCCTTAAAGACCCGAATAAGTACACGCGCCTTGGGGGCAGCGCTCCAAAAGGAGTGCTTCTTGTGGGTGCACCGGGTACCGGAAAGACATTGCTTGCCAGAGCCGTCGCCGGTGAGGCTGGCGTGCCGTTCTTCTCCATGAGCGCTGCCGAGTTCGTGGAAATGATCGTTGGTGTCGGCGCGGCGCGAGTGCGCGACCTCTTTAAGCAGGCGCGCGAGAACGCTCCCGCGATTGTCTTCATTGACGAACTCGACGCCATTGGCCGTGCTCGAGGTCAGATGCCGGCGATTGGCGGCTCGAGCGAACAGGAACAAACCCTGAATCAAATCCTCACTGAGATGGATGGTTTCTCCAGTCGCGAAGGCATCATTGTGCTGGCAGCAACCAACCAGCCCGACGTACTCGACAAGGCGTTGCTCCGGCCGGGGCGCTTCGATCGCCGCGTCGTCGTGAATCTTCCCGACAAAACCGGACGCGAAGCCATTCTGAAAGTACATACGCGTGGTGTTCCTCTTGCCGAAGATGCGAGTCTCGCGGAGATCGCCGCGGCCACGCCGGGCTTTTCGGGAGCAGACCTTAGAAATCTCGTGAACGAGGCCGCGCTGCTGGCGGCGCGACGGAACCAGAACGACGTTCGCAGCAAAGACTTCATGGATGCGCTCGAGAAGATTGTGCTCGGCCCCGAACGTCCGCTCCTGCTGAGTCGAGCAGACAAGGAACGTATCGCCTACCATGAAGGCGGACATGCCATCCTCGGCCTTGTTGTTCCCGGCGCGGACCCGGTAAACCGCGTGACGATCGTGCCGCGAGGGCAGGCGCTGGGTGTCACCTATCAACGACCGGATAGCGACCGGTACAACTTCCCCGAGTCCTATCTCCGAGCCAGGATTGTCGGAATGTTGGGAGGACGCGCGGCCGAGGAAATTGTCTACGGTACAAGAACGACTGGAGCGGAGAGCGACATCGAACAAGCGACCGAACTCGCTCGGCGGATGGTGACGCGCTGGGGTATGAGCGACCGGCTGGGTCTCGTTCAACTGGCACCGCGAGAGAATCCCTATCTGAACGTTCCCGGCTATGCGGGATCAAGCTCGCATAGCGACGAAACCGCGAAAATCATCGATGCAGAGATCCTCAAGATCATTGGCGAGAGTCACGAAGAGGCCAAGCGCCTTCTTGCGGAGCATCGTCGACAGCTCGATGCTCTGGCCGAAGCGCTCGTCGCTCGCGAAACTCTTGGCGAGCAGGAGATCCTGGAAGTGACGGGATTACCGCGGGCGCGGCCTCTGGATACCGGGAAACTCCCGGACGGTACCGAACGGAATGTCGCGCCGTTTCGAAAGGCATAAGCGAGGGCCTGTCCTGCTTACCGACGATCAGACTTTGATCTTCAATTTTTTTGCTGTACTCGCTGAACTCATGTACCGGACCAGTCCGAAGATCGGGCGCTCGGGTCCCCAGGGTCTGTCGTAACGGCCGAGTGTCCAGAATATCCCGGTGTAGGAATTCGGATCTCGGCCATCCAGCGCATACTTGTTATTCAAATGGATGAGCGCGTTCAGTGCCTCCTGCGGTGTCCGGCTCCATTCGAGAATTTTCTTCCCCCATAACATTCGAAGCCGATTCTCGATCTGTCCCTGAGTAACAAGTTGTGTTTGTGCGGAGTTCCAAAGGAGATCGTGCGTCTCAGCGTTTTCGAGCGCGTCCAGCGAATAAAGAAAGGGCCTGGGATCGCTTTCGTGTTTTGCCAGCGTGTTCCTCGCCCACAACGGCAGGGAAGCGTATTGATCGTAGTCCTGCCTGAGGGCGCACATATTGAAACCGAGCTCTCGCCATGTCACCAGCTCGTCGAAAAAGTGCTCCTTGTTCTCCCGACGTGTGGCCTGTACCTGCTGGTAGACCTCATGTGCGGAGATGTGTCCAAAATGCAGGTACGGAGACAGCCGGCTGCGCGCAGAGCTGCCGGCAACGAACCGCTTAAGTCGTTCGCGCGCCGCCGTCGTCCCGCCTGGAGTCTCCGGGACCTTGCCAACGTGGGAATCAATGGAGGGTGGCACATTCAGAGGATCGAACTTCAGAAGGCGCTCCGGTCCCCGCGGCAGATCCAGACGCTCGAGCGCGTCGTGCGCAGGAAAATGAGGCGGACCTTGCTGCTGGAGAAAGCGACGAAAGCTGGCCGCTGTGAGGAATACGCGATCGGTTGCGCGCATCGGGTAGAGGCCGTTGGAGTCGACTTTTTCGACGAGGACCGTTGACTGGACTGCGGCTTTCTCGATCCATGCCGGAATGCCGGACGCCGGGAAATCATCGGTGATGACAAGGCATGCTGCCGAGAGGAGAGTGGCAAATCGCCGTCGCCCTTCGCCAGCAGAAGGTTCTACATAAGGCAAGTAAGTGACCGGGCTTCCCTGAAACGCCAAGCAGTTTTCACGCATCCCATCGATGACAAATTCGTGGAACCGCACGCTTGCCCACCGGTACGTGGAGGATAGCGCTTCGAAAATGACGAGAGGCTTCCGCAGCTCCGTTGCCCAGAAGACCGCGCGCTCCAGAGCGAAATTGAAATGCCGGCGGCGGTACGCCGTCATCCAGTAAAGGACGTAGTCTCCCGCACCGTCTACCGGTCGGGCGTTGCAGGGCGTGACGCGCTCCATACAACTAACGTTCGCAAAAGCAGCCGGTGACCGTCAATGACCGGGGCCTGGGTTGCCGCGACAGGCGTGCTAATGTCGACTCGCATCGAACGGAACTGGCAGATCAGGGAGGCCGCGACGCGCGATTTACCGAACCCCGCCGCCAATCTTTATTTCGATAGGGTTATTTCGATTTTTTCCGGAGTTAGCGTGCTGTTGAGTTTCAAAGGAGACTTTCGTAAATCGACGGATCCTGCCGTGATCGAAGACACCGTGTAGCGTTCATTATGTCACTCAGTAGCAGCGAGCAAAAATATGCAG
>DASTBJ010000310.1:0-2583 GCA_035712125.1 Terriglobia bacterium | reverse complement strand
GCCTTTGAGAAGGTCGTGGAGCGGCTGCTGGCCTCTCCTCGCTACGGTGAGCGATGGGGTCGTCATTGGCTCGACGTGGCTCGTTATGGTGACTCGACAGGAGGAGACGAAGATTTTCGCAATCCCTATGCCTGGCGCTATCGCGACTACGTCATCCAGGCCTTCAACACAGATCTCCCGTATGATCAATTCATCAGGGAGCAGATCGCCGGAGATCTGTTGCCTGCGGAAAAACCCGGCGAAGTCAATGTCCGTGGCATTGTGGCCACGGGCTTTCTCGCACTGGGGCCAAAGTTGCTTTCGGAAGCGGACAAGCCCAAGGTTCTGTATGACATCATCGACGAGCAGATCGATGTCACTAGTCGAGCGCTGATGGGACTCACTGTGGCTTGTGCCCGCTGCCACGATCACAAATTTGACCCGATCCCGACTGAAGATTACTACTCCCTGGCCTCCATTTTTGCCAGCACGAAACAGCTCAGCAAGCTCGAAGGCATTACTTCCAAGATATACCTTGCTCCCTTGGTCCCGAAGGACATCGCGGATCGGTATGAGGAATATCAAAAGAAGATCACGGAAAAGAAAGAAGCAATCGCCGAAATCGTCGAGGCAGAAGCCGATCGATACGCCGCGCGTCTGAGGCCCCGCCTGGCCGACTACATGGTGGCCGCCCGCAGGGTGTATGAGTCCAAGGATTCAGCCCAGGAAATCGCGTCGGCTGATCGATTAGAGGTAAGAGTCCTGGAAAAGTGGGTCGAGTATTTGAAACCTAGCGAGGAAGTACGCCCGCATTTGGAGCGCTGGTACCAAGCAGCCACAGCGGACCAGGCGAGGATCGCTCAGGACTACCAGCGAGAAGTTGAGTTGACGGCCAAAGAGTGGGACGAGACACGAGCTGATTGGAAGAGCAAGGTCGCTGCCGCCCTGAAAGAGGGAACGGCTCCTCCCGAAAAGCCAAAGTTCAAAGCAGGCAAGAACCGATTTTTCTCCGAGGTGGTGCTCGCCAAAGGTCCCTTCGCACTTCCGGAGAAGGAGCAAGAGCAGAAGCCTCTTTTCTCTGAGCAATCGAACGAGCGGCTAGGCATACTGCGCGCGGAAATGGAAGAACTCAAGAAGGCCGCTCCGCCGGAACCTCCGATGGCTTGCGCAGTTGCTGAAGGGGAGATTACGCAACAACGAGTCTTCGTCCGAGGCAGTTACCAGAACCCGGCGCAGGAGGTTCCCAAGCGATTTCCGCGTGTGCTGTCAAGAGATCCTCAACCGCCGATCACGCAAGGCAGCGGCCGTCTGGAGATGGCGCGCTGGCTGACCAGTCCGAATCATCCTCTGACAGCGCGGGTGATGGTCAACCGCATCTGGCAGTGGCATTTCGGTGAAGGATTGGTTCGCACGCCGAGTAACTTCGGAAAGCTGGGTGAACCGCCAACGCATCCAGAGTTGTTGGACTACTTGGCGCAGCAGTTTATGGCCAATGGGTGGTCGATCAAAGCCATGCATCGGCTTATCATGGCCTCCAGCACTTATCAGATGAGTTCGTCTGCGACGCCGCAGCAGATCCAGACGGATCCCGCCAATCGCTTTTGGTCTCACTTCGCCGAACGCCGGCTGGACGTGGAGGAGATTCGGGATACTCTCCTCAGCGTTGCGGGTTCGCTCGACCTGACGCTGGGAGGCAGCCTGCTGGAGGGTACTGGCATCGTGCACGACAGGGAGAACGACCCTGTCGCGCGCGTCAGCTTCGATCCGGCGAAGAGCCGGCGGCGGACCGTTTACCTGCCGCTACGGCGATCCAATCTGCCGAGTCTTCTGACACTGTTCGACTTCGGGGATGCGGTCAGCACGGGAGAAATACGCACGCGCACGAATGTCGCTCCTCAAGCTCTATTCATGCTGAACAGTAAATTCGTGGCGGAGCGAGCCTCAGACTTTGCGAAACTGTTGTTGGCGGATAGGAGCGCGGATGACAGGAGGCGAGTCGAACGTGCCATTGGGATCATGCTGACCCGAAAGCCCGCGGTTCAAGAGATCGATGCGGCTCTGGGTTACATTGACGGCATGGAAAAGAGGCGCGAGGGTGAGGATGCGAGGCTGAACGCGTGGCAAAGCTATTGCCGGATATTGATGAGTTCCAACGAATTCGTTTACATCGATTGAGAGACCTTATGAAACAGAACCTCACACGGATGGTTTCCCGCCGCGATCTTCTCCGTCAGTCAGCCTGCGGATTCGGGCTCTTGGGCTTGACGGCGTTGCTGGCGGAAGAATCCAGACTGTGTGCCGAACCCAGATCGGTGGATCCTCTTTCTCCCAAGCCGCCGCACTTCGCTCCGAAGGCCAAGCGGGTCATTTTTCTTTTTATGCAAGGAGGGCCATCCAGCATCGATACTTTTGACCCGAAACCCCGTTTAACCCGCGACGATGGCAAACCTCTCCCCTTCAAGCGCCCCCTGACGTTTGCCGAAGGCGACGTGGGAAACCTCATGAAATCGCCCTGGGCTTTCAGGCGCTACGGCCAGAGCGGCATTGAAGTCAGCGACTTGTTCCCAACGGTGGGGTCGTGCGTTGACGACATGTGTGTGATTC
>DASTBJ010000309.1:0-2876 GCA_035712125.1 Terriglobia bacterium | reverse complement strand
GTACTTAACAACTCAGGCAAAGCCGAGCAGCACTGTCAGGCTCTCTTGAATAAGGCGCTGGACGCTGGAGGCAAGGACAACATTACCGTCGTGGTGGCACATTACTCGTTGCCACCAACGGCGCAACGCGTGCGGCGTTAGGAATGTCGATTTCATCCCGCATCAAAGCCGCGGATGCCGCGTTCGCCGAGGTCAGAGACTTCTATACCTCGTCACGCTACGGTGAGCGGCGGCTGAAGCCTGGTATTTCGGATTTCACTTTCGGCAACCCGCACGAAATGCCCTTACCTGGACTTGTTGCGGCGATCCGCGAACGGGCGCAACCGCACGACAAGAACTGGTTCGCCTACAAAACGAGTGAAACGGAGCCGCAGGCATT
Source organism: Terriglobia bacterium (assembly GCA_035712125.1). Taxonomy (GTDB): domain Bacteria; phylum Acidobacteriota; class Terriglobia; order 20CM-2-55-15; family 20CM-2-55-15; genus DASTBJ01. Next base: position 2,497 of record DASTBJ010000309.1, on the reverse strand, counting down.
CCTGGCGGAGCACGTTGGACGCGAGTTGGGCCTGCCGTTCGAACCCGCTGACATCGCGCTGACGACCGGCGCTTTTGCCGCAATCATGGTTGCCTGCTACAACGTGCTGGACCCCGGCGACGAAGCAATATTTTCCGAACCGGCCTGGTTTTGCTACGAACCCTTGCTGCGCGCCGCTGCTGCTGTGCCGCGTAAGGTCGCCCTCAGACCCCCCGCATTTGACCTCGATCTCGCTGGAATCGAATCGGCAATCAACCCGAAAACACGGCTCGTCATCGTCAATACCCCGCACAATCCCACGGGACGCATCTACAACCGCAGCACGTTGGAGAACCTGGCGGATTTACTCGACCGCGCTTCGAGCCGAATTGGCCACCGCATCTACCTGCTTTCGGATGAACCTTACCGGCGGCTGCGGTTCGACGGCAGAACCTTTGACAGTCCTGCAACGATCTATCCGTGGACATTCATTTCCTACAGTTACGGAAAGGTGCTGCTGGCACCCGGACAAAGACTCGGCTACCTCGCGATCTCCCCACTGATGCCGGCGGCGGAGCGCCGCATATTCACCGATTCGATGTTCGCTGCGCAGATGGCGCTTGGATGGTGCTTCCCCAATGCCGTCATGCAGTACGCCATACCGGATCTTGAGACTCTCACCATCGACCGGGCGGCGCTTGCGAGACGGCGCGATCGGCTGATGGACCTGCTCGAACGGAATGGCATCACGACGCTGCGCCCGGAGGGAACCTTCTATCTCTGGAATCGATGGCCTGAAGGCAATCCGGATGAGCATTGGTCGGTATTGGCTTCTCGCGATGTTTTCGTCATGCCGGGCAGGATCATGAACGCGCCGGCGTACTTCCGCATCAGTCTCACTGCGTCCGATGAAATGGTCGAGCGCGCTGCGCCTGCATTCGAAGAACTGGGACGTCTGGGAAAGATCAATCCGAAGTAGAAACTTGCAGCCGACGCGCTCGGAGACGATGATAGCGATCCCTGGCAATGAAGCTCAAGAGATCACGAGGATCAATGCAGGATCAAAGCCCATGCGGTAGGCGTCTTTTCTCCTCTGGAGTGAGCCCGGTTCGCGCGAGCAGAACAACGACTCAGGAAAGAACTAGGTCACAAACATGCCTGCCGACGAACTACTCTGTCTGCACGTCATTCAATCCGCAATGGGCGCGACCGGGATCGAACCGATGACCTCTACCGTGTCAAATCTGCTCGCACGCAGTGATGCAGTGTTACCAGATGCGCTGGAATACATGCCGGCCATAAGTTTCGGCGCCTCCCGCACGCGTGGGTAACCTTGGGTAGTTTTGTGTCACAACCCGTAATCAATCCGGGTTACGTCACAATCCACTTCACACGAATTCGGCATGAAGTGGGAACTGCGCGACCTGCACCCGTCGGCGGGATTCTCCAGTTTTGTCCTCATTGAATTAGGACAATACGCAGGAGTTTCAAACGATTAAAGGGCGGGTGTCGTCGTTCTCTATATGTCCCGTAGCCACACCGTTCTGGACAATCCCGCCGGTGATGCTCGCCAGGATGAATGAAAATGTTTCCGCAGGCTCAAACTGAGTGTCGCCGTTTACGAGTACCGTAATCTCCGCGCTGGCTGGTCCCGAATTAAACGTCAGTGTGCCGCTGGTGGCGACGTAATCGCTGCCGGCTGATGCAGTGCCATCCGCGGTGGCGTAGTTGACGATGACTGCTTCGGTCACCACGCCGGTAAGCGATACGGTAAAGACAGCTGCTGTGGTGCCACCGTCGCCCTCGAGAATGATCACGTCGGACACATTGAGGGTCGGCGTCGAATCGTCGTTCAGTATCGTCGCCTCACCCTGCCCGCCTGCGATCGTGGCGTTGACTGCCCCGTTCAGGCTGACTAGAAACGTTTCGTCCGATTCAGTAAAGAGGTCGCCATCTACGTTGATGGAAATTTGCTGGACCGTCTGACCGGGTCCGAATGTCAGCATGCCGGCTTGAGCTTGAAAGTCGCCGTTACTTTTGGCGGTTCCGTTCACTGTCGCGTAGTTGACGGTGATGGGCAGACCATATGCCTCCGATAGCGTTACTGTAAATGCTGCAGCGGTGGTCCCGCTGTTGCCCTCGGCAACTGCCACGTCGGAGATGGTGAGCGCCGGGAAGTCGTTATTCGTAATGGTTCCAGTAGCCAGTCCATCGCTGATGGAGGCGTTGGTGGGGTTGGCCAGGACCAGGGTGAAGGTCTCGTTGGACTCGACCGAGGTGTCCCCGATCACCGGCACGATGATCTGTTTGGTGCTTTCATTGGGGGCAAAGATCAGCTTGCCGCTTACGCCCGTGTAGTCGCTACCTGCGAGCGCCGTGCCGTCGACGGTCGCGTAGTCCACAGTGATGGATTCAGCGGTCGCGCCCAAGCGCGTCACCGTAAACTCCGCAGCGGAGGTTCCGTTGTTGCCTTCGGTCACCGTGACATCGGCAATTGACAGCCTGGGACGATCGAAAT
>DASTBJ010000308.1:0-7132 GCA_035712125.1 Terriglobia bacterium | reverse complement strand
GTGCTTGACGCAAATCCCCTCGACGATATCAAGAATACGCGCCGCATTGCTGAAGTTCATCTTCGTGGTGCCGCCGTGGACCGAGCGGCGATCCGGGCAAAGTTAATGGCTCCCGCACCTAAGTGAGAAGGAGTCGAGACGGGCAGGGGCAACAACTGCTTGCACAACTGAAACGCGGGGCTCCCACTGCAGAGATCATCGAGAGAGAGGACGGGTACATCGATACCGGTTCGGTGCCCGGCAGCTACTTTCGCGAATACAGAGAATGGTCGCCTCTTGAGAAGCGCGCGATTCGAGCCGCGAATGGCAGAGTACTGGACGTCGGATGCGGCGCCGGACGGCACGCTCTTTATCTCCAGCAGCAGGGCTTGGACGTGACTGGCATTGATGCCTCGGCCGGCGCGGTCGCGGTATGCAAGGCGCGTGGCCTGGCGAGAGTGCTTCTAAGACCTCTGGGAGATGTCGGTAAATTCGCGCCGTCCGCTTTCGACACCGTTCTGATGCTCGGTAACAATTTTGGACTGTTGGGAAGCTTTCGTCGCGCCAGGCGGCTATTGAGAGAAATTCACCGGATCACTTCCGGCAATGCTCGGATCATTGCGAGCACCCGCAATCCAGTAAAAACGACGAACCCGTACCACCTGCAATATCAGCGGTGGAACCGGAAGCGCGGCAGAATGCCGGGGCAGATTCGATTTCGGGTCCGCTTTGAAACCGCAATTGGGCCGTGGATGGATTACCTCTTCGTTTCGCCGCAGGAAATGGCGGAAATCCTCAACGGCACGGGTTGGGAGATCGACAAGCTGCTGGATGCGGGTGGTGCGGAGTACTTTGCTGTAATCCGGAAGGCGGCATAGGAGGCGTCCATAGGCTCCCGATTCTTCTCACCCTAGGGTTGAATGGTTGAACTCCGACAACAACGCCCCTCCTGTTGACAACGCGCCTCCAACCGAATCAGGATGATGCGTTCGGAAAGATCCCGGCGAAGGATTGATCGAGGAGGTTAAAGGGATGGCGCGTGCTTTGGAGATTCGAGGAAGCCTGCAGAGCGAGTATCGAGACGTTTACACCAACGAAGCCCTTGCGGCTTTGGAAGCGCTGGCGCCTCTGGACAAGGAACGACAGGCGCTGATGCGCGCACGCATTGAACGACGGAACAACCGGGCCCGCAACAAGCAGCGCATCACCTTTCTCGATCCTAACGCCACGATCGGACGCACGAAGATTAAAGTCCAGGACGCGCGCGACGGCAATTTCGTCGGGCGCGAAATCCCGCGAGATTTGCAGCGCCAGTGGATTCAGGGGACCGGCCCCGCTGCCCGTCCGAATACTTCCGTCGAGAAAAGTATTCGCAATGTTGCCTACGCGCTCCTGTCCGGCGCCGACGGCTGGATGTTTGACGGTGAAGACGCCCTGGGCCAGACGTCGACGATGTCGCTCGACAACCAGCGGAACCTGAAACTCGCCATCGATCGTGACCCGGTGTTCATGAAAACGTCCGAACAGGTTGCAGCCGAGATGAACGCCTGGGGACAGGAGTTCTTCAAACGCACCATTATTCCCGACTGGAAGAAGCAGCTCGACTTCACTACCAAGATCTTTCGCGCCCGCGGCCTGCACCTGGATGACCGTCATATCCGGAACGCGGATGGATCCGGTTTTTCGGCGACAATTACCGATGCCACGATCTTCATGGTCAATAACCATAAACGCCTGCGTGAAACGGGCGCTTCTCTTGTCCTATACATGCCGAAGATCCAAACCGCCGAGGAGGCCGCTCTGTGGAGCGACATTCTCTCTGCCCTCGAGCAGCATCTTGGACTGGCCGAAGGCGCCATCATGGGCTACGTGCTGGTGGAGCAGATCGAGGCGTGCTACCAGTTGATGGAAATCCGCGCGGCCCTCGGAAAACATTTCGTCGGATTCAACACCGGCCGGTGGGATTACATCAATAGCGTCTCCGATGCGATGGCGTGGGACCCGGCGTTTATCAATCCGAATATCGACGCCATTACGATGACATATGGCTACATGCGCAACTACGAAGACCGTGTGCGTCGAGCGTGCAACACGCCCGACAAACTTGGCCAGTTTGCGCTTTGGCAGGGTGGCATGGAACCGAACATTCCGGTCGGCTCGGAAAAGGGTGTCGCCGACGGTATGAAACGCGCGGTCGCTGGCGCAGAGCGCGAACAACGCGAAGGCGCCAATGGCAAGTGGGTCGCGCACTGGAAGATGGTGCACATTGTCCGTCCGGTGTGGGAAAAGGCAGGACAGGCGAATCAGATGGGACGACAGTTTCCCCCGTTGACCTACACGCCCGCCGACGCCGAAGGCCTGACCTTGCTGGAACCCGCGCCGAGAACCGTGCGCGGAGCGCGCGACCTGCTGAGCGTTGCGGTGCAATACGGCAATGCATTTGGTCAGGGCATGCAGGCAGCCGCTCTGAAACCCGCGGACTACTTCGGGAATGAAGACGTGCTGTATCTGATGGAAGACGCCGCAACGGGCGAGATTCGTTTGAGCATCCTGTGGGAATGGCTCCACAAGGGAGCCACGCTGACGGAAGCGGATCCCGCGACTGGTGTGAAGGCCGGTGACCGATTCACCGCGGAACTCTGCAAGCGCCTACTGGCCGAGGAGTACGAGAAGCTGCGGAAGGCGAGCAACCGCGACGTCCATGACAATTCCAAGGACACGTCGCTGCCGATTGCGCGCGAGATCGTTGAAGCCTACGTGATGGACGTGGTGAAGATGCCGTGGTACATCGATCTGATGAACCTGAATCTGAATAACTACAACCTTGAAGAAGGAAAGCGGCGGATTCGAATGTTCACTGAAGCGTTTCGGAAGGACGGAACGAGAATCACGAAGAACCTGGAGTTTTGAGGTGACAATGGGGACCGGAAGAAGGAATCGGAAATCGGACGAAGTTAGATCTTAAATCCGAAAGTGGAAATCTTAAATCGGACGGTGCCAGCCGATGTGAGTCGTCCGATTTAAGATTTCCACTTTCGGATCTAAGATCTAACTTCGTCCGATTTCCGATTCTTTTTCTTCCGGTCTGACCCGCTTTTACTTTTTCACGAACTTGAGGATCCCCTTCGTCACGTCCCCGACAAAGATCTCGCCTTTGGGGTTTACGGCGACGTTATGCGCTTCGCCGAACTCGCCCATCTTGCCGTAGACGCCGAGGACTTTTCCTTCCAGGTCGAGTTGCAGAATCTGTCCTGTAAAGCCGTTCACCATCGTGATCCCATCCGGTCTGATCAACAGGCTGCACGGCAATCCCGCGTATTTGATCTCGCGGACGAACGTGCCTTCCTGATCGAAGATCTGGATGCGGGAGTTTTCGCGGTCCGTGACCCACAACAGTCCTTTTGCATCGATGGAAATACCGTGCGCGACACGAAACTTTCCGGGTTCCGTTCCTCTTCCGCCCCATTGCTTGATGAACTTGCCGGTCTTGTCGAACTTCAGAATGCGGGGATCGCCCATGGCTCCAGGCGTGTGTCCTTGAGCCAGGAAAATGTCGCCATTGCGCCCGATGGCAACGTCATTGGGTTCGCGCAACAATCGCGTGCCTGCAGCTTCGTCCCAGCTGCCGGCCGTCGCTTTGGTGCCGATGGTGAGGAGCACCTGGCCTTGCTGGTTGAGCTTCACGACGGTGTGGCTGCTGGAATCAGAGATCCAGATGTTGCTCTCGGAATCGATGTGGATGCCGTGCGGGCGGTTTCCAAAGACGCCTTCGCCGAAGGAGCGCAGATACTTCCCGTTCGCATCGAACTCAACGACAGTCTGGGTGTTGATTCCATTTCCTGGCCGGCTGACAACCCAAAGGTGCCCTTTCGGGTCGAACTCGAGATCGCCGGGAAGGCCCATCCGGACGCCATCCGGAAACGTAAGGCCATTGCTCTCAACGGCTGTGTAGTTCAGCGCCGGTCCCTCCTGCATGACGAGCAGGTGCTGTTCATTGGGGCCCGGTCGCTGTGAGAACGCGGTAGTGCAAGCGAGCAGGATCATGAAGACAATGATCAGTTTTTTCATGCGTTTCTCCTTGGAGATGCACGAGTGTACTATATTCTCCGCACTGAAAAGGAAGGTGTTCATGGAACCGCAAAACCGTAGGGAATTCCTGGCCGCGATGGCCGCAGCGCCTCTCGGTATTCAAGCCCTCGCGCAGGGCAGGGGCGGGCAGACTGCCACGCCGGCACAAAAAGGCATGTTTGTCAGCATCCATCAGGCGAGTACCGCGAGGTTCGATTTCAAGACATCCTGTGAAGGAATCTCAAAGGCGGGCGTTAGCGCGGTCGAAGTCGATATTGCGAAGATTCAACAGTTCGCGCAGACCGAGTCGCTGCCGAAAGCGAAGCAGTTGCTTGCTGACCTCGGACTGAGGGCTGTGTCCTCGAGCAATCATCTGGGATTCGTCGATGCCTCGGCGCAGCAGTTCCCCATGCTGCTCGATCAGCTGAAAACGAAGTTGGAGGTCGTGCAGGCCGTGGGTTGCGATCGAATTGTCTGCCCTTCTACCTTGAATCGCGACGCGACTCCGGACGACTTCAAGCGGGGCGCGGAGAACATGGTGAAGGGCGGGGAGCTTGCGAAGACATACGGAGTAATGCTGATGCTGGAATTTGCGAAGACTTCGAGACTTGCCAATTCCGTCCAGACAGCACTGCAGATCATTCGCGAGGCCAACCACCCGAACGCCCGGATCATGTTGGACACCTTTCACTTCTACGGCGGCGTCGGGAAGGTTGAAGACCTCGAACTGCTCCGCGATGGCGAGTTGGCCCATTTGCACTTTGAAGACATTCCGAGCGATCCCCCTCGTGAACAGCTCAACAGCCAGCAACACCGGTTGTTCCCTGGTGACGGGACCGCCCCATTGAGGCGGACGATTGAAATTCTGAAGCGGAAAGGCTACTCGGGCCCAGCTTCGCTGGAGTTGTTTCAGAACACTACGCCCGTTGCCCAGAATCTGGATCCTTTCCAGCTTGCGACCCGCGCGAAAGCAGCGATTGAGCCGTTGATCGCGTAAGAATCGGGGCCCGATCCTGATTTCAAAAAAAAAGGCCCGGAGGATTGCTCCTCCAGGCCTTTTGACTTTTCTAACCGGCTAACTAGCGAGCCAGCGGATTCGGGCGAACCTGGAATTTAACCTGCTTCCCTTTGACGCCCTTGCCGCCTTCGATATGCCACACGAAGTGGGTGCCGTAGTTGGACCAAATCGCGCGATCCTTCCACCCGGCAAATCCGCGCGGAGCGTTGGGACGGTCAACGCGAGCATCCAATCCGCGGGCGTAGAAGCCAAGCGGATACGGAACGCGTAGTGTAACCCACTGTCCGGCCCCCTGCTGCGATGTCAGGACGAGGATGGAGTCGGAATTGGAACCGGTTGCCATCGGCGTGTTGGGCGGGAAACCCGAAGCGCCGTACATGTCGGTCCAATTGAAGTAGTGGAAATCCGTCGGAACATCAGTGCCGGTGAAGGTTGGGCCCGTCGTCTTGTAGAGGGACCAGCCGTTCGTGCACTGGCTGCCGTCGAGTTTGGCCGGACCAGCGAGGTCCTTGCACTTACGAACATCGAAAGAGGCAAGGTGGCTGCTGGCGGCAAGAGCCGTCCACACCACGCCGTTGGTGTCGATGTCGACGCCGCGCGGATCAAGACCCGGCGAGGGTACTTTGAAGAGCTGCGTCATACAAGTTTCCGGCGGATTGGCGCCAGGACGAACACGAACGAGGTAGCCGGGATAAGTTTCGGACACACCCCAAACCGAGTCGTCCACAGGACTCGGAATGACCGCGTAGAGGCCGTAATTTGTCCGTGTATCCTGTTGCGGGTTGAACGCTGCGGGCGGCTGTTGGGCGCCGCGAGCGGCACCTTGTCCACCACCTTGTCCACGACCAGCGCCGGCAGCACCACGACCGCCCGGTGCTGCTGCTCCGGCAGGAGGTGCTGCTGGTGCAGCTGCCGGTGCCGCAGGTGCAGCGGCGGGTGCGCCCGGCGCACCCGGAGTGGTATCCGCACCGTACAACACGGTTTCAAGGGTACTGAATCCGCCGCGGGGAGCAGTCTGGAACGGCTTGGTGATTTTGCCGTCGCCGTTGGTGTCCAGAACCTGGTGGCACCAGCCTACTGCAGCCTGTTCGGCCTTGAGTTCATCCTTCGTTGCCGCAAGAGTTTCGTCGTAGACCTTCGAATTGACCCACCCCACTGTAGGTCCGGACAATTCGTTGAAATAGACGGTCTCGTTTGGATCGTTATAGTCGAACTGCAGATGGTGGGTTGCGTAGCAGGTTTCGATCAACTGGAATCTTCCTGTCTTTGGATCGTAGTAGGACGCCTGCCGCCCACCTGTCTCGCCACCGAACCATGCCGCATACTTGTTCGTTGCGGGATCGCCGCACCATGCGGGATCGGCGCCTCGAATCTTGGAGGTCATCCAAATTCGGCCCTTGCTGTCCATCATCGGATTGTGGGGATCGGCAGTGCCGTAGTTCGGTCCGTTCCACAAGCGTTCGGATCCCCACCACAGAGACGGAGTACTGGGTGGCGCGAATCGCGACGTTACCCGGGACTTATCTTCACGGATCGGAATTTCGATTTCGGCTGTCTCACTGGTCCTGGGATCCAGATGGACCAGAGTTCCGTGTCCGGCGGAAACCGCCCAGACGCGTCCGCCGCCATTCAGCGAAGGATTCTGCTTGCTGGTTGTAATCTGGTCATGCATGAACGAATGGTCCGTCCCCCAATCCCATTGGGTCACAACGACGTTGCGTTCGATGCCCTGAGGTCGGGGAGGCTTCGCCTTCGGTGTTTCCCCTTTGGCGATGCGATCGGTCCAGCTTGCGAACATGTTCAGGGCGAACTCCCTGTTCAAACCGGTAGCAGCGCTGCTCATCTGATTACCGCGGATACCGGCCTGAAGGCGATGGTTCCAGGCTTCCTGAGACGTCTTGAATTCAGGCTTCGCCTTGAACACATGGTCCAGCGTACGCGTAATCGGATTTCCAATCTGGTGGCAAAAGTTGCAGTTGGATTTGAAAGCGTGCATCCAGCCATCGAGGCTGGTTTGTGAAGTCCCCTGGCCAATCGGGAATGCGCTCGCCGCAGGAGGTACCAGCA
>DASTBJ010000307.1:0-2468 GCA_035712125.1 Terriglobia bacterium | reverse complement strand
CTCTGCTCGGAGTCGCCATATTCACCTCGAACGGCGCCTCCGGCGTCACGGGCGCCGGATTCATCACGCTCGCGGGCACGCTTGCCGTTGTCCCCTCGATACCCGTCGGGGGGTTAGCTCTGATTCTCGGCATCGACCGATTCATGTCCGAGGCGCGCTCGATTACCAACTTCATCGGTAACGGCATAGCGACGATCGTCGTTTCGCGGTGGGAAGGGGAGCTCGATATCAAAAAGTTGAAGCAGGAGCTATCGGGGATCCGCGAACATCCGTGATAATCTCCCGGCATGCGAAAACAATCTCGCCGTGAGTTTCTGCAGTCCAGTGCCGGTCTGCTGGCGGCACCGCTGTTCTTGCCGCAGACCAGCCGGCGAGTCACTACACTTATCGGCACAGGCACAGCCGGATCCGCTGTCGATGGATCTTCCGCAGACACAGCGCCCATCAATAATCCTTACGGTGTTGTCTTTGGGCCGGATGGCGCCCTCTATTGGGCCGACTTCGGAAGCAATCGTATTCTTCGCATCGATCTCACGACGCGCCGGGTGAATGTCATTGCAGGAGCCGGAACGAAAGGACACGCCGGTGATGGCGGTCCGCCGAACGCGGCGTTGCTCAGCGCCCCGCACGAAGTTCGCTTCGACAGCAAGGGAAACATGTATGTGGCGGAGCGGGACAGTCACGTCGTTCGTCACATCGACATGAAGAAGCAGATCATCACCACGATTGCGGGCACAGGCGTTGCAGGATACAGCGGTGACGGCGGCCCTGCCAAAGCAGCGCAGCTCAACCAGCCTCACAGCATTGTGCTCGACAAGAACGACAACGTCCTGATCTGCGACATCAATAACAATCGTGTCCGCAAGATCGATGCGCAAACGGGGACGATCTCGACGTTTGCCGGCACAGGCACCAACGCGCCGACCCCTGATGAGGGGGAGATGCTGACGACTCCGCTTGCCGCTCCGCGCTCGATCGAGATTGCGCCGGACGGAACGATGTATCTGTTGTTGAGAGCAGGTAACAAAGTGATTGCCATGGATCCCGCACGCGGCAGGCTGAAGCGCATCGCGGGAACCGGTGAATTCGGTTACACCGGCGATGGCGGACCGGCGTTGACCGCAAAATTCGGCAGACCAGGCTCCGCTTTTAACGGTCCAAAAGGCATCGCTCTAACCGACAACGTTCTTTACATCGTTGATACTGAAAACCATGCGATTCGCGCGATCGACCTGGGTTCAGGAATTATCACTACCGTAGCCGGCAATGGCGAACGCGGAGACGGTCCGGACGGCGATCCGCTCGCGTGCAAGATGGCGCGGCCCCACGGTGTCGTGATCCGCGGTCGCAGCATCTACATTGGCGACAGCGAGAATCATCGGATTCGGGTGCTCGCATGAAGCCACTCGCGCGCGTCATGGAAGAGACCGGCACCAGCCTCGAGCGCCTTGTTGAGGCCAGTGGTCTCGAAGCGAAGCTCGTTAAGGCTATTGCGTCAGGCAACTACACACCCAGCCCTACGGAACGTCAGCGGCTGGCCGTCGCCCTGAACGTTTCGGTGGATGACATCGCGTGGGGACACGCGGTCCCGGTGGATCACCTCTGGGGGCACGGGCCGCAGTTTGGGCGCACGCCCTAGGCTGCAACGGATGCCGGGGATCTACGTCGAAATCGACATTCGCTGTTCGATGGAAGATCTCTGGGAAAGAACGCAGACGCCCGAGTTGCATCAGCAGTGGGACTTGCGGTTTACAGACATCGAGTACCTGCCCCGTCCGGATCCCGAGCAACCCCAGCGCTTTCTCTACAAAACCCGCATTGGCTTCGGTCTGAATGTTTCCGGCGAGGGCGAATCGGTCGGTACGCGTGAAAGCAACGGATCGCGCAGTTCCGCGCTGAAATTCTGGTCCACGGATTGGAAGTCGCTTATTCGTCAGGGTTCTGGTTATTGGCAGTACATTCCGCTGCCGAACGGCATCCGCTTTCTCACCTGGTATGACTACTCCACCCGCTTTGGCGTTGCGGGTCGATTACTGGATTCCGCTGCGTTTCGGCCCATGCTGGGGTGGGCCACAGCGTGGAGCTTCGACCGGCTGCGTCTCTGGCTGGAGAACACGAAAGATCCGGCAGAATCTTTGCGGCAGAGCCTGATCTACAGCGTCAGCCGCGCCGGTGTTGCTTTCGTTTGGATCTATCACGGTCTATTCCCAAAGTTGCTGTTTCCCCATCAGGATGAGTTCAACATGCTGATTGCCAGCGGTGTTCCTGCGCCGAACGTGGGAACAGCGGCTGTGCTTATCGGCGTAGGAGAAACGGCCCTGGGACTTCTCATGCTCATAGCCTGGCAGGCGAGGTCGCTGTTTGTGGTGACCATTATGCTGATGATTGTTGCGTTGCTCTCGGTTGCGGTTACCGCTCCGAATTATCTGATTGCAGCATTCAATCCCGTGACGTTGAACATTTTGATC
>DASTBJ010000306.1:0-3398 GCA_035712125.1 Terriglobia bacterium | reverse complement strand
CACCACGGAATCCTGGAGGGTCTGAGCCGTGACGTTGACGCGTTCCACGATGTCCCGGGTCACGAAATCGAGTCGCGCCAGCTGGGTTTGAAGGACTTCGCTCGTGTCATTCACCATGCCTTCAACACGCCGAAACTGGTCGCGCGCAGCAATTCCGATCTCGACGAAATTCGCAGAGGCCGTCCGAAGATTTTCGGTGATCGTCTTGATCGGAGCCATCATTTCGCGAGTCTCGACCATGAAGCGTTCCATCTGTTCAGAGTGACGCTTGGATACCATGTAGATCGCAACGAGCACCGCAGCTTGAGTCATCACAGCAATAGCGGTCAAGGCAACGAAGACCGTTAGTAGAATGTCCAAAATCCCCTCCGAATTACGACCCGGATTCCTTTCCTTCCTTGTAGGCGGCCTTGCCGGCCTCGAAAGCAGCCGTCAATTGTTCCTTCTGGCGGATAAGTGCGTCCTTGCTGCGGTCGACGAAATTGGAAAAATCGTCCGTGACCTTTCGGGAAGTTTCGCCAACAAACTGCTTTCCTTCCGTTACCTTATTGTTCAGGTAGTCACGAGAATCCGCGGCGGTCCGGGCAAGTAACTGTCGCGTCTCTCGCCCGGACTTCGGAGCGAAGAGCAGGGCCAGAACAGCACCGATGCCGGCGCCAGCGAGGAAGAACAAAAACTTGTCTCCAGCAGAGCTGTGTTCACCCATTGTTTTAACTCCTTTGCAGCTTATCTTTTCGATCTGTGCCGATAGTAACACACAGTCAATTACTCGCGGTTAAAGTGCTTCCAAACGACCTCCGCCTGACGGTGCGGGATCACTTCCTGCAGCTGTTCCATCGTGGCCGCGCGAACGTTTGCCAGCGAGCCGAAATGGGAAAGGAGCCGCTGGCGGGTTCGCGGTCCAACACCTGCAACTCCCGACAGCTCCGACGTGAGATGACGTTTACTCCGGCGCGCACGATGAAACGTCACCGCGAAGCGGTGGCTCTCGTCGCGTATCTGCTGGATCACCTTCAACACCGGCGAACGACGGTCCAAAATCAGGGGTTCGTCTTCCCTTCCGGCAACGTAGAGAACCTCCTCGCGCTTGGCGATGCTGGCGAGCGGCTGATCGACAATGTTCAATGCGTCGAGAGCCTCTTGTGCGGCGTGGAGCTGGCCGATACCACCATCGATCAGGACGAGTCCCGGCATTTTCCCACCCTCTTCCTGCACCCGCTTGTACCGCCGGGTCACCACCTCACGCATGCTCTGAAAATCATCGGGCGTATCGGTAACGGATCGGATGATGAATCGCCGGTAATCGGACTTCTTCATTCGGCCGTCCTCCCAGACGACCATCGATGCCACGATGTCACTTCCCTGCAGGTTGGAGATGTCGAAACACTCGATCCTGCGCGGGGCACTCTCGAGATCGAGCGCTTCTTCAATAGCTCGGGAGAGTTCGGCCGGAGAGACCGTGCCTGAACGGAAACGCTGCAGGAAGACCAGACGGGCATTACGGTGCACCAGATCCATCATCTCGCGCTTGCTGCCACGCTGCGGCGTTCGAATCTCGACTCGGCGGCCACGTCGAGTGCTAAGCCAGTCTTCGAGCAGCTCGCGATCCTCGAAATCGGCAGGAATGTGCACTTCTGCGGGTACAAACGCCGCATCCAGGTAGTACTGCTTCAGAACAGATCCAAAGAATTCTCCGGGCTCAAAAACCTCCAGGTCCTCCCAGAACAGTTCCCTCTTATCGACGACCCGCCCTCCTCGCATGTGGAAGATGGAGATCGCCAGCATGTTCTCCTCGCGGTGATAGCCGAAGATGTCGATATCGTCGTATCCGGCCGATGCCATCTTCTGACTTTCCGCGAGGTGCTCCATCGTCTCGATGGCATCGCGATAGTGTGCCGCGACCTCGAACTGCTCTTTCCCGGCCGCTTCCTCCATCCGCTGTTGAAGTCGCTTGATAAGGTCGGTCTTGCGCCCTTCGAGAAACAACCGTACGTCCTTGACGGCTTCCTGGTACTGGGCAGCTGTCGTAAGACCCTCCACACACGGACCCAGGCAACGGTGGATATAATGCTGCAGGCAGGGGCGCGGCCGTTTGCCGTCAATCGTGATGGTGCAATTGCGGATGAGAAAGTAGCGCTCGATGAGCCGCAGGGTCTTGCGTGCGAGGCCCCCTGGGAAGAATGGGCCCGCGTAATACGCGCCGTCTTTCTTAACGCGGCGCGTGATCATGGCCCGCGGAAAGGGCTCGTTGATGGTCAGCCTGATATAGGGATACGTCTTGTCGTCGCGAAGCAGAACGTTGTAGCGGGGCTTGTGCTGCTTGATCAGGTTGTTCTCCAGCGCCAGCGCTTCGCCTTCCGTATCGGTCACCACAAACTCGACGTCGCCGATGGACGTCCGCATCTGCGTCAGCCGAGGATCCAGTCCGCGCGAATCCTGAAAGTACGACCTCACCCGGCTGCGCAGCGACCGTGCTTTGCCGACATAGATCGGGACGCCTGCAGCATCCTTGTACAGGTACACGCCTGGCCCAGCCGGGATTGACTCGAGTTTTCGTTCGAGGGTGGAACTCATTTACTTTAAAACGGATCAGATCCAGTATACCGGGGGCTGTCGGGCGCGTCGGCCGGCAAGATGGGATTGATCCGGCGCCTGGAGAGGAAGAATCTGAGATCGGACGAACGGAAACCTCCAATCCGAAAGTTCGAAATCTTAAATCGGACCTGTCAAGCCATCTGCGTCAGTCCGATTTAAGCTTTTGAAATTTCGGATTGGAGGTTTCCGTTCGTCCGATCTCAGATTCTTCCTTCCAGGCGGCCACCTCGCGCTATGTTGCCTCCCCAACGTGCTCCCTAAACCTCACCCTCGACACGTGAGGATTCCCTTCGACATAAAACCTCCACGGCTTGTCCCGGTACTCACCCGCATAATCCACGCCCACGCGAGGAGACGTCGTGATCCGCCCCACCTCCATTTTTCGGTCTTCAATCCAGAGCGTGTCCCCCCTCAGATCCGCGCCGTTCAGCTTCTTATCGATACTCATCGCCATACAAAGCTTGCCCGGACCGCTCGCGATATTTGTCTGGTTGGCGGGATTTTTCCGCAGCTTTTTCATCACCGTGATGTGCTCGAGTGGCTCAACCGCTCGGATAAGCACCGCGGCGGGATAGTCCTCCGGCTCCGTCACGACGTTCAGGCAGAAGTAAAACCCATAGATCATGTAGACGTAAGCGCATCCGCCGTCTTGAAACATGATGGACGTCCGGGGCGTCTTTCCCTTCGACGCATGACAGGCGAGATCGTGCGGCCCGACATAAGCCTCAGTCTCCACAATCTTTCCCGCGAGATTCCTTCCGTTCAGTTTCCTCACGAGCACTTTACCCAGCAGACGTTCGGCG
>DASTBJ010000305.1:0-12892 GCA_035712125.1 Terriglobia bacterium | reverse complement strand
ACTCACCACGGAAGAACGCAGGATGGTCCGCGATCGCGCGTGGCGCGATCTCATTCACTACGGCGTTATCTTCTTTCTGATGGAGAAACTCGGCGCGGTAGTCGGCGTTTCCAACCTGCACATCTATGCGGCCATGCGCGGCCAAACTCTGGAGGATTTTCAGAAGACCCGCAACGCACAGGTGCTCTATTCCGTCGCAGGCGACTCTAACAAGATGGCCTGGGACAAGAAGACTTAGGCTACCTATCCCTGCAGGAGTAGATGAAGAGCGGGGGTGGATTCAGCAGCGTAAACGCAACATTGACAGTTTTAAAAAAACGTTTTACACGGCGGTACGAGAGGAGAGAAAGCTGCAGCTGGATACAGGCTCCACGCTCGTGCAGAACCGACTTGATTCCGCGAAAGTAGCTGGTCAGTGACGCATTCGAAAGCGTTGCGATCGGAATTCCGGAGATAACGTAGTCGGCTTTTTCCCTCAATACGCTGGCCATATCGAAACCGGAGACGTTGTACACGACGAGACGCCGGTCCTGAATCCGATGGAGGCATCGGCATAGATCCCCATTGATCTCAAAAACGATCAGCTGAGCGTCAGGGCGCAGGCATTTGAGAATTTCTTTCGTAATGCTGCCGGCACCCGAACCCACCTCGACAATTCGACGAGCGGTGCTGAAATCGATGGAATCGCAAATCTTCTTCGCACCACGCCGGGACGTCTGACAGGGCGAGCCAACTTGTTTCCAGTTCTTCAGGAATGCCGAAAGGAAAGCGCCGGAGTGCATACGCTGGAATGTGCGGCGCAGTTTTGCATCCAACTCCGGCCGGGACACACGATCAGAAAACAAACGGCTTAGGCCTGAGTTCGGGCGACGATGCTTGAGCAGGAACCGGATCATTTGCTACGCGATTAAACAGAGTGAACAATGCGTTGCCTGGATTTTGGGCGTGAATCTATCCCAGTCCGCCTTGACATGTAAAGAGTTTGGGGCCTGTGCGGGTGACTGAAAAACCGAACGTGGCCAGAAGTGCCGGGAAGGGGTAAGGCACCCCTTCCAAACCGGGCAGCACCTTCGGCTAGTTTTCGAGGCTGGATTTCTGCGCTACTTCTGTTGGTCTTGGGCTCTCGATGCTGAGCGTCCCGAAGCGTTCTTCATGCTGCTTAACAAGATTACCGAGAAGCAACGACAACCTCTTCGCCGCATGCGGGCTCAGGATAATCCGGTCCGTCAGCTGGATGGTTACCTGCTTCTGACCGGCATGCCAGGCCTGGTTCACTCCGAACATCAGGACCACTTCCTCTCGCGTACTCATTGCGTTGCAGACATTCGCGTAGGAACTCTTCATGTTCGAGTCGTCCCACTTCACCTGCAATCCTTGTTCAGGCTTTTTTGTTGCTTCCTTCGACATCATCGTCCTCCCATAACTAGACATAGGCATCAAAATATTAACAAGAATTTAACAAAGTCTAACGATCCTGTAGCGGGTTTGCGTCAGGCGCGGCGTCCACAGTGGCGTTCGCCACAACTCAATCGGGGCGCCAGCGACGGATTATCATACGCACCGCTTGCGTTTTCAAATAGACTAATTTCCTTTTTAACCGGAACTAACTCGCTTTTGGACTGAACTGTGGACGAAAAGACTTATCACGCTGGAGTGGGAACCGAGAACGGATCTGCAGAACAGCTGGACTCGTTGTGGCGCCAATTCGGTCGCGCCAATTCTGAACGGGAATTCTGCACCGCATGGCTTGCATTGCAGTGCGCTTATATTGCGGGAGTCGCGAGCGGCGTTGTCCTGCTCGGATCTGCTGAAGAGGACCGGCCCTATGTACTGGCGGCATCCTGGCCCGATGGCCCCGGGGACTTCAAGCACCTCGCCGAAGTCGCAGAACGCTCGCTGAAGGAAAGACGCGGACTCGCTCTGAAACGCCAGGGCACTGGAGACACCTCCCGCGCTTCTTACGATCTCGCCTATCCCGTGCATGTCGCCGGCCGCCTCTATGGAGTGGTCGCGCTCGATGTCGAATCCCGCGGTGAGGCGGCCCTTCGCGACGCCATGCGTCAGCTACAGTGGGGATCGGCGTGGATGGAAGTTCTGTGCCATCGAAACTTTTCCGCGAAAGACACCGCGCCCGCGGAGCGGCTTCAGACGGTCGCAACCCTCGTCTCCCAGATTACGAGACCCAAAAGTTTCCATGGAGCCGCAGTAGCCCTCGTTACGGCGATGGCGACCCGTTTCGAATGCGACCGTGTCTCGATCGGCTTCTTGAAGCGCGGCAGCATTCGTACGGAAGCCATGTCTCATACAGGCCAGTTTGGGCAGGACACGAACCTGGTACGCGCCGTAGACGCGGCGATGAACGAAGCGATGGACCAGGATTCGGCCGTTGTCTTTCCCGAAGCACCGCATCGTAAAGCCGTCGCTACGCGCGCGCACGAAAAGCTTGCTCGAGAATCCGGTAATGGATCCGTCTGTTCGGTTCCGCTCCCTGGACGCGATCGAATTATCGGTGTCATCACACTGGAACGTGCGGCTTCGGTGCCATTCGACGATGAGACGGTAACGATCTGCGAGTCCCTGGCCGGCCTTGTCGGCCCCACCCTCGAAACGCATCGAAGGGACGATCGATGGCTGATCACTAAAGCGCTGGAATCCGGAGTGAAAACTCTGGGCATGCTGATCGGACCTTCGCACATCCTGGCGAAGCTTCTCGTCGTGGCTCTGATCGGCATCATTTTCTATCTGAGCCGCGCGACCGGAACGTATCGAGTCACGGCAGACACGGTTCTTGAGCCTTCGGCCCAGCTTTCCGTGGCCACTGCGTTTGATGGCTACATCCGCACGGCGCCGGTCCGGGCCGGCGACATCGTCCAGATGGGAGACGAACTCGCGACTCTTGACGATCGGGAATACCAGCTGGAACGAGCTCGATGGCAAAGCCAGCACGACCAGAGCCTTCGGCAGTACCACGAGGCCCTTGGAAACGGTAATCCGTCCCAGGCACAGATTTTTCAGGCGCAAGTCTCACAGTCGAAAGCACAGGTCGAATTGCTTGATGAACAGATTGCGCGAACCAAGATCAAATCGCCGTTCAATGGCGTCATTGTGACCGGTGATCTTAGCCAGTCTCTGGGCGTGCCTGTCCAGCGAGGGCAGGTTCTGTTTCAGATTGCGCCCCTCGATTCATACCGCGTGATTCTGCAGGTGGACGAACGGGACATCGCCGACGTCTCGACCGAACAGCGCGGGCAGCTCGTGTTGTCGGGTTCTCCTGACGATCCTCTTCCCTTCAAGGTGCGCCGAATTACTCCCGTATCGACGGCAAGCGAAGGAAGAAATTATTTCCGTGTCGAAGCGGAATTGGACCAGGCGCCCGAACGCCTGAAGCCTGGCATGGAAGGTGTCGGCAAAATCGAGGTCGATACCCGCAAGGTCGTGTGGATCTGGACACACGAAGCCATGGACTGGCTGAGATTGAAGATCTGGAACTGGCTCCCCTGACCGTCAAGGGAATGCACGGCTTTGTATAGGAAACGTTTGTGAGTGGTAAGTCCATCTTTAGTTCCTCCTGGTACCGCGTGCGCGGCCTGCGCCCGCGCCTTCGCAGCAATGCGAAGATGCACCGACATCTCTACCGCGGCGAAACCTGGTACGTCTTGCAGGAACTGACTATGGAGCGATTCTTCCGCTTCACCCCCTCCGTTTATTCGGTCATCGGCATGATGGATGGACGCCGCACGGTAGAGGAACTGTGGCACGAAGCCTGTTCCCTTCTGGGCGACGACGCGCCGACTCAGGACGAAATGATCCAGCTGCTTGCGCAGCTCTATCAGGTGGATGTATTGCAGTGCGATGTGCCCGCGGATGCGGCAGAACTGCTGAAACGCTACGAGGCATCGTCGCGGCGCAAATGGCAATCCAACATCCTCAGTGTTTTCTCATGGCGGTTCCCGCTTCTGGACCCGGAACGCATCTTGCAGTTCATGCTCCCGGTTGTTCGTCCCCTGTTCGGTTGGTTTGGCGCCCTGCTGTGGCTTGCAGCACTCGTCCCGGCAATCATCCTGTTCGGAACGCACTGGACGGACCTGACAGAAGGGATGCTGGACCGCGTCTTCATGCCCAACAACATCGTCATTCTGTGGCTCCTCTTCCCGCTGATCAAAACGTGTCATGAATTCGGCCACGCGTTTGCCACTCGCGTCTTCGGAGGAGAAGTGCATGAAATGGGGGTCATGCTGCTCGTCGTGACCCCGGTTCCCTACGTCGATGCTTCGTCTGCATCCGCCTTTCAGCAGAAGTGGCGACGTGTTCTGGTCGGAGCCGCTGGAATGGTCGTGGAACTCTTTATCGCGGCACTCGCGCTTTTCTTCTGGATCAATGCCGAACCCGGTGTTCTGAGAACAATGGCCTACAACGCCATTTTCATTGCAGGGGCGTCGACGGTCTTCTTCAATGCGAATCCTCTTTTGCGTTATGACGGCTACTACATCCTTGCGGATCTGATCGAGATTCCAAACCTCCGCAATCGTTCCAATTCGTATCTGCTGTACCTGTGCGAACGCTATCTGTTCGGAAACCCTCATGCCGAACGGCCGGATACGACGCGCTCCGAAAGAGCGTGGTTTGTCTGCTTTGGAATCCTCTCGTTCCTCTACAGAATCTTCGTGGTTTCGGCGATCCTTATCTTCGTCGGTCAGCAGTTTCTCGGCCTCGGGTTGCTGCTCGCGGCCGGCGCAACCATCATCTGGTTTGTCACTCCAGTCGTTAAAGGCATGTCCTATCTTTTTACGAGTCCAAAACTTCGTTCTGTTCGTGGACGCGCACTCACCGTTACTCTGCTCCTGATTGCAGGTGTGTTCGCGTTCCTCGGATTTGTTCCAATGCCCTACAGGACCGGTACGGAGGGCGTGATCTGGATTCCTGAAGAATCCTTTGTCCGCGCGGGCGCCGAAGGTTTCATCGAAGAACTCCTCGCTCAACCGGGCCAGCGCGTGGAAAAAGGTGCGCCGCTCCTGCGTCTGAGCAACTCGATTCTCGGTACCCAGGAACGCATCGCCGCATCACGCGTCCGAGAACTCCAATCCACGTACGTTCATTACCTCCCGACCAACGTCGTAAAAGCGGAATCGGTCCGTGATGAGTTACAGGAAGCTCAAACCCGGCTTGCCAAGATTCGTGGAGAGATCGAAGACCTCACTGTGCGCAGCGAGGCTTCGGGCACCTTCACCGTGCCGACCCCCGAAGATTTGCCTCAGAGGTTCGTGCGCAAGGGAGAACTGCTCGCTTACATTCTCGACAACCAGAGGACAACCGTGCGCGCGGCTGTGTCCCAGCCGATCATCGATCTCGTGCAGTCACGCACCGAAAGGATCAGCGTGCGACTTTCGGAGAACCTTAACGAAACCGTTCCTGCAAGAGTCATTCGTGCCGTTCCGGGAGCTACTGAAGACTTGCCGGCCCGCGCTCTCGGGACATCGGGAGGCGGTCAAATTGCCATGGACCCCAGAGATGCTCAGGGCATGAAGGCCGCACAAAAGGTTTTTCAGCTCGATTTGGAAATCCCTTCACACTCGAAGCTGGTCAACCTCGGGGGACGCTGCTACATCCGTTTTGATCATGGCTGGACACCGCTTGCGATGCAGTTCTACTTCCAGCTTCGACAACTCTTTCTGTCCAGGTTTGACTTCTGATGATCAAAGCGAACTTGAACTCATCAGCTGGCGCATCGTGGGGGCCGTATCCGGAACGGCTCGAGCCCACGCCATCCTGGTTCGATCGCACTGCGAAACGTGTTGCCAATCCCTTTCTGCGCTTCGCAAAAACTTACGGCCGGAGCCGGCGCTCCTTCGTGAAGGCCGTCTCGTCTCACGCGAAGTGGGCCACGAGCCTGAGTCAGGCTCGCCTTCGTGAAGAGGCCGCCGAGATCGGAGCGCAGCTCCGCGTGCACGGCTTCAAAGCACCGCTTGTTGCAAAGGCATTCAGTCTCGTTCGCGAGGCGGCGGATCGCACGACGAACAAACGGCACTTTGACGTTCAAATCATCGGCGGCCACATGATGTTGAGCGGCATGATCGCCGAGATGGAAACAGGCGAAGGGAAAACCCTTACCGCCACGTTGCCGGCGGCCACTGCCGCCCTCGCAGGGATCGCCGTTCATGTCATAACCGTGAATGACTACCTGACGGACCGCGATGCGCAGTGGATGGGACCGGTCTACAAGGCCCTGGGGTTGACCGTTGGCGTCATCGTGCATGGCCTTGATCCCGGGGCGCGGCGAGAAGCCTATCGCGCAAATGTCACCTATTGCACCAACAAGGAAGTGGCGTTTGATTACCTGAAGGATCGAATCGTCCTCGGAAGGGATTCCGATAGAACCCGCCTTCAGGTTGAACGGCTTTATGAAAAGCGGCCGAGAATCGACCGGTTACTGCTGCGCGGGCTGCATTTTGGCATCGTCGATGAGGCGGACAGCGTGCTTGTCGACGAAGCCCGAACTCCGCTAATCATTTCCGGAGCCGAAAGCAGCGAGGAGTCTGAACGGGCAACCTGTCAAACTGCGCTGGCGTTCGCATCTGAAATGGTCCGTGACCGGGATTTCATTATTGATGGCCATGATCGTTCCATAAGACTTCTTGAACCCGGGCTCAATTACCTGGAACGCGAATCGGCAAAAGTTCGTGGCGTGTGGGGTCGCCGGCACTGGCGCGAGCAACTGGTGAAACAGGCGCTGTCCGCACAGCACCTTTATTCGGATGGCAAGCAGTATCTTATCCGCGACGGCAAGATTCAGATCATCGACGAATACACCGGACGGCTGATGCCGGACCGCTCCTGGGAGCATGGTCTGCACCAGATGATCGAAGTCAAGGAAGGCTGCACGATGACACAGCGGACGGAACCGCTCGCCCGCATCAGCTACCAGCGCTTCTTTCGCCGCTATCTCTGGCTCGCAGGCATGACCGGCACGGCGCGAGAAGTCGCGGGCGAACTCTGGTCCGTTTATCGGCTGGCCACCCGGCATGTCCCGACAAATCGCCCCTCCAAGAGGCACTATTGGCCGACTCGAACGTACGCCACCAATGACGACAAATGGAAGGCCATTGCCGACCGGATCGCGAAGTTGCATGCGCAGGGCCGCCCGGTGCTGGTCGGGACACGCTCCGTACACGCGTCAGAGCACCTCAGCCAACTATTGAAGGAACGGCACCTGGAACATCAACTTCTGAATGCGCGGCAGGATCTCAGCGAAGCCATGATCATCGCCGAAGCCGGTCAGCAAGGACGCATTACCGTCGCCACGAACATGGCGGGGCGTGGTACGGATATTACTCTTGGCCGCGACGTCGCGGAACTTGGCGGCCTGCATGTTATCGCCACGGAACTGCACGAAGCTCGGCGTATCGACCGGCAGCTGTTTGGACGCTGCGGCCGGCAGGGTGATCCGGGAAGCTGCGAGGCCATCGTCTCCGCTGACGATGATTTACCCAAACTTCATTCGCACGGGATTTGGAAGGTTCTGAGACGTGCCGCTGCAAATCCGGGGATCTACCCCTCGGCCCTGCGCGCCCTGAATCTGAGAGTCGCCCAGCGCTCCGCCGAGCGTCTCCACCGCAGGATGCGCCGCGATTTACTCAACCTCGATGAGCATCTCGATTCCACGCTGGCCTTCTCCGGGAGGTCGGAATAGCCGTCTCCATCAAAAGGATCGAAGGAGGAAAGACTCTTGAAGAGGATACTATGGATCTTGTTATGCCTCGGGCTCATGGATGGCCCACTGCTCGCACGGCAAACTCCCGTCAGGACGGAACTGGTCGGATTGCGGCCCGCGTCCAACGCGGGCATTCTCAGTTTGACACTGGACGACGCCGTGCGACTTGCCGTCGAAAATAATCCCACTCTGAAGGTCGAAAAAATTCGCGTTGAACAGGCACGATCGAGAGTTGACGGAGAGAGAGGCGAGTTCCATCCTCTTTTGAATTCCAGCACCAATTTTCTGCGGCGTGACAACATCATTGCCAGCCGCTTCTATCCTACCGGTCTCTACACGGACGTGCAGCAATCCGCGAATATCGGCTTGGAAGGACGGACGCATACAGGCGGAAAACTCACGTTCACTCTAAGCTATGCGCAACTTCGTTCCTCTTCGAACACGCAGACGTTGAGCCCCCAGTACAGCACCAACTTCGTTCTCAACTTTACGCATGCACTCCTCCGCGACTTCGGCAGAAGCATCGTTGAAACCCGCCTTCGCGTTGCGGAGAAGGGCGCGCTGATCGCCGAAAACAACTTGTTCTCGCGAATCTCTCAGATGATTCAGCGCGTCGAAGAAACCTATTGGAACCTGACCTTTCTTCTGCGGGACCTCGATGAGAAGAAGCGCAGCCTCGAGAGCGCGCGTGAATTTCTCACACAGAACGAAAACCTGCTTCGCGCGGGGCGCGTTGCGCCGGTGAGCGTAACGCAGGCTCGCGCCGGCGTCGCTGAACGGGAAGAGGCGGTGATACGGTCACAGACGAGCGTCGACCAATACAAGGACCGTCTCAAGACTCTGCTGTGGCTGGACCTTGCTACCACGGATGTCACACCCGTCGAGGGCACGGAGCGACAACCTCCGGGTCTGGACGCTGCGAAAGCTCTCGAGACCGCCGTGCTCCGCCGGCCTGAAATTCTCGCGCTGCAAAGAGAACTCGAGGAACGCCAGCTCGAGCTCAAGTTTGCCGGTAATCAAAAACGGCCTCGGCTCGACTTGACTGCCCAATATGGCAATGCAGGCCTTGCCGGTTTTCCGAATCCGACTTGTATCGATCCAACATCGCCCCTGTGTATCCCCGTCGGTTCCAACGTAGCCGGCTCGATCCTGGTGGACAAGACAGCCCGCTCGGATGCATTCAAGGACCTGGTGGCGCGGAATCCTTTTGAAAACTGGTCAGTCGAACTCAAGTTCCAGCTGCCTCTCGGAAGTACACCAGCCGACGCTCAGTACGCCGAGGCGGCTCTGAGACAACTCGAAACCGAGACCAATCTCGCAGCGATGAAGGACCAGATTTCGATAGAAATACGTTCGGCTGTACGTGATGCATTGGCAGCTCAGAAACGCATCGAGGCGGCGCGAGAAGTCATCGTCTACGTCGAAGACCAGCTTATCGGCATGCGGCAGCAACTGGGCGCGGGGCTGGTATCCAGCTACGATGTGATCAAAGCGCTCGATGAAGTAGACAGAGCGAAAACGACGGAATTGCAGGCGCTGATGGACTATAACGTTTCGCTCAGCAAGGTTCGCCTGGCTGAAGCGAGCGGGTTTTTCCGGTACAACATCGACCTCGCGCAGGCGCCCCGCTACACATTTCAACCAGGCCCGATTCGATAGAAAGAGGACGATATGATCTCCAGAACACCTATGGCGAAGGCTTCAACACTGGCCGTCGTGCTGCTTTGCTGCGTCCCGAACTCCGCGTTGGCGCAGCTGCCTGTGACGGGAATCCTTCGGCCTGTTAACGAAGTCATTATCAAGAGCGAGCTCGCCGGCGTAGTCCAGCAGATTTCGGTCAAGGAAGGAGACCTTGTACGCGAAGGACAGCTGCTCATTGAACTGGATAATGCCCATCAGAAGCTTAACCTCCAGCTGTATCAAACGATCACGCTGAAGGCCAAAGCTGCCGTCGAAGAAACCAAAGTCGTGCTGGCCAATGCGGAGACCGAACATGAACGCATTCAAATGGCCGCGAATGCCCTCCCGCGCAAAGAACTGGAAGATATTCGCGATCAGGTGCTTCGGCTGAAATCCAGTCTCGCGGCACAGATGGCCGAGCTGGCCCGCGCTGAACAGGAAGTTAAACTTCGGGAACAGGAGTTGAAAGACACTCAGATCCTTGCGCCGTTCGACGCAACCGTGACCGAGATCTTCATCCACAAGGGAGAAAGCCTGAGACCGCTGGATACGCCGATTCTCCAGCTTGTGGGACTGGACGATCTGTTTGCCGAGATGCGTCTGCCGAGCAACTTCATCTCGAAAATCAAGCTGAGGCAAACCATCAAGGTTCAGGTTGAGGGCGAATGGCTGGGACGTATCGGCACGCTTGATGGTCAGATCACTTACATCAATCCCACGGTCGACGCGGCGAGCCGCACCTTCAAAGTAAAGATCGGTGTACCTGCCCGCGGTCTTGTCCGCCCCGGCATGCTGGTTGAGGCGCGTTTCGGACCTTAAGACGCCACACTTGCCTTTGGCCAAACGAGGGGTTGCAGTATAGTGCGGGGTATGAACAGGCGCAATTTTTTATCAACGATGATTGCAGCGCCGCTTGTCACAGCGCCCACAGCGGCAATGGCACAACGCGGACAGCCGCAGACGGCTCCCGCTGCTCCTGCGACGCCTCCGGTGGCGCGCACCAAACTCAAACAGAGCGTGATGAGTTCGGTCTGGGGACAGGGCTCTCGGCTTACCACCGAAGAACGGTGCAAGATTCTGGCTCGCATCGGATTTAAAGGCGTCGATTTGCCAAGCCAGGCCGACATTCCCATTTTGAAAGCCCACGGCCTCGCACCGGCCATGATGACCGGAACCGGAACCAGTTTCCAAAACGGTCTCATCCGCAAAGAGATGCACGACCGCTTCGAGGAAGAGTTCCGCAAAGGTATCGATATGTGCGCGGACGTCGGGTGCCCCAACCTCATCGCACTACCTGGGGAACGCCGCGGCATGTCCTGGGAAGAAGGCGCGGACAACGCGGTTGCCATTCTTAGCCGGGTCAAAGGGTACGCCGAACAGAAAGGCGTCACCCTCTGCATGGAGATTACCAACTCCAAAGTCGTCGCGGACCAGCGCACCGACCAGATCTTCAATCACGTACAATGGGGCTTCGACGTCTGCAAGAGAGTGAACTCCCCTCGCGTCAAGATCGTTTATGACATTTATCATGTGCAGATAGCCGACGGCGACGTGACCCGAACCATGCGCGATAACTTCGACAGGATTTGCCACATCCACGTCGCAGGCGTGCCAAGCCGGCAGGAAATCGATGACACCCAGGAGCTGAACCACAAGTTTATCGCGAATGCGATCGCGGACCTCGGGTACACGGGCTTCGTTGCGCACGAGTGGCGACCCGGGCCTGGTCGAGATGTCGTCCAAAGCCTCGAAAAGTGCTTCGAGATCATGAACGTCTAGGGTGAAACCGGGCTGCTGGCGGGAATTTCGGCTAGACAATTATGTCGCGTTTTCGCTATAAGAGATTGTCCCGTTACATCGAAGTGCGGGACATTTCGGACAGCGTAAGTCCTCAATCCTGGAGTTCAGGTTGAGGGCTTTTTTATTTTGGCGGCATCAATATTTCGGGGCAGAATGTCTGGGTTTGTCCCAGCCTTGTTTCGGACTCCATCACTACGACCTTAGGGTTTGCAAGAGAGGAAAGAGAAATGACTCCAAAAGAAGTTTTCAAACTTATAGCGGACAAGGGCATTAAGTTTATCGACCTCCGCTTCACGGATACGCGCGGCAAGGAACAACATGTGAGCGTCCCGGTCAGTTCCTTCGGGCCGGAAAAGTTCGAGTCCGGACATTACTTCGACGGTTCTTCAATCGCCGGCTGGAAAGGCATTCAGGCCTCCGATATGGTGCTGCTGCCCGACGCCAGTTCTTCGTTCATCGACCCGTTTCTGTCTCTGACCACTCTGGCAGTCACCTGCGACGTCATTGAACCCTCCGATGGCAAGGGTTATGACCGCGATCCGCGATCCATTGCCAAACGCGGCGCCGAGTATCTGAAGTCGACCGGTCTGGGCGACACCGCCTTCTTTGGACCCGAGCCCGAATTCTTCATCTTTGATGCCGTTCAGTGGGAAGTCGGCATGTCGGGAGCGCGCTATCAGATCTTCTCGGAAGAAGCCGCGTGGTCTACAGGTGAGGCCTTCGCCAGTGGGAATAAGGGACATCGTCCCGCAATCAAAGGCGGATACTTCCCTGTTCCCCCCGTCGACTCTCTTCAGAATATCCGTTCGGAGATCTCCGAGGCCCTCGAAGCCATGGGTGTCGTGGTGGAAGTGCACCACCACGAAGTCGCGACCGCCGGCCAGAACGAGATCGGCACAAAGTTTGCTCCACTCGTGCAGCGCGGCGACTGGATCATGCGCCTGAAGTATGCGGTTCACAACGTCGCGGCCAAACATGGCAAGACGGCCACATTCATGCCGAAGCCCGTCGTCGGCGACAACGGTTCGGGAATGCACGTCCATCAGTCGATCTGGAAGGGTGAACAGAATCTGTTTGCGGGCGATGGTTATGCCGGTCTGTCCGAGTTCGCACTGTATTACATCGGCGGCATCATCAAGCATGCCAAGGCGCTCAACGCCATCACCAATCCCGGCACCAACTCGTACAAACGTCTGGTACCCGGCTTCGAAGCGCCGATCAACCTGGCCTACTCGGCACGCAACCGTTCGGCCGCGGTCCGCGTTCCGCTGGTGAACAGCGCCAAAGCCCGCCGCATCGAGGTGCGCTTCCCGGATTCGCTGTCGAATCCGTACCTGGCGTTCTCCGCGATGATGATGGCGGGACTGGACGGCATCCAGAACAAGATCCATCCCGGCGAGGCGATGGACAAGAACCTCTACGACCTCCCGCCGAAGGAGCTGAAGAAGATCCCGACGGTGTGCGGCTCGCTCCGCGAGGCGCTCTCCAATCTCGACAAGGACCGCGCCTTCCTCAAGGCCGGCGATGTGTTCGCCGACGACATGATCGACTCCTTCATCGAGCTGAAGATGGAGGAAGTGGCGCGCTTCGAGATGACGCCGCACCCGGTCGAGTTCGAGATGTACTACTCGGTCTGATTTCGTATCCCAGGGGGTGGGATGCGACTGCGGACGGGGCGGCTCAGGCCGCCCCGTTTCGTTTCCG
>DASTBJ010000304.1:0-2397 GCA_035712125.1 Terriglobia bacterium | reverse complement strand
AAACAACTAGCCTGACCCCGATTTTTCTCACTGCTTCACCGACTCGATAGCTGCCTGGGCCAATGCGCCGCTGAAACGTCAATATCGCAATCTGTAGGAGGTATTGCGATCCCCACCGGCGTACCGCGTGTTGGACTGAAGCCGGTATTCCAGGTGAACCGGCCCCGCAGGAAAATCCAGCGGCTTGCCATATGTGTAGGGCCCCATCGCGTGGAACGGCAGCGGTTCGACGGTTGTCGAATACGCCGAGTAGAAATCCATGTCCTTGGCAAACCCATCTGCATACAGGAAATAGTCGCGCGTCCGTCCCGGCTTTACTGCAGGCAGCCGCGAAGGATCGAACTCCAGTGCGACCTCGTCTCCCGAACCGAGAATCACAAAACGATCATCCATCCGCTGAACTAGAGAGAGCACGTTTCCATAGGCGGTGTGGTAGCCCGTAGCGCGCGCGTACGGGCCCGTCGGGCTGACCTGTTCGTGAATGTAGGAAACGTCACCCGGCACCGTTCCTTCAACCTTCCGAGGATAGCCACGAAAGGCGAAGAGGGCCTCCGCAAGGGGCACTTCATGCACATCAACCGGATGCGTTTGAGGCGTCGTATCAATAAGAATCTGGTCCCAGTAAATCTTCAGGTTGGTTCCGATACGAACCCGCGTGGTGCCTGCGGGCAAACGTCCGGTCCAATCGGAGACCATGGTCCTCGCGAGGCCGGCTGGAAAACCGATGTCGTCGGAAACTCGTTTCCATTGTCCGTTACCGTCCGGAACTTCCAGGAAGGGGACAACCGCCTGCACGCCCCCCTGATACGCGGCGAAGATCGAAGTGACGGTGAAGTAGTCTGTAAAGCCATGCATCAGCAGACGCAAGGGCGCTTTCGAATCAACCGGGCCGAGATCCAGTTCCAGGTAGTGCATCTTTGCGTACCCGATATAGGGCAACGATTCAAATCCGGTGACGTACCGTCGATCGCGATGCATCAAGAGAGGCAGCACATTGCGGCCCTGGTCGTCGACTGCAGCCCGCGGCGGGCGCGTGCTTGTGCTCGTGATGACCTTGAACTCTGGAAATGGCGGCGCGCTCGCGAAATACTCGTTGGGATTAACGACAACGTCGACCGGATGATCGATCGCCAGCAACCGTACGTGATCCAGGTAGGTGAGCTCTTCCATGACCTCGGCCAGGCGAAAGCTCAGACGTCCATTCCTGGGCCGCACGAGATTTCCATCGATCTTCAGGTACTCCGTCGGGTCGGGCACATTCCGCTCACCGGGCGCAATCCATTCGCCCACGATACCGGGTCCGATGATGTCCGACACGAATCGGTACCGCTTGCCATCCCACGCGAAGACGACGGGGCAGGAACTTCCCCGACGGTCGATTTCCTTAACAACGTGCCTTTGTCCCGACGCGAGTTGCACCTCATCCTGGGGAACTCCAGTCGGCCACAACAGCCTGACGACGTCGGCTTCGCGAGCGTCCCCGATACCCGCCACGATTTCGGCTGAGCTTTGTCCGAGGTAACCGGAAGCGGATGGCGCCTCCCATTTCTGGCGCAGCGCGCCGGCAAACACTTCAACCTTCGTTCCGATGCCGTTTCGATTGTCCTGGAGTCCATTTAGAACAATTCGGACTGAGCGCCTTCGATGACCGCCATCGTTGCGAAGCAGCAGCGGCGCTCGGCCGTTCTGGGTGACGAGTAGATCCGTATCGCCATCGCCGTCTGTATCTGCGGCAATGAGCGCACGAGGTTGGACCAATTGAAGCGAATCCAGTGCTGCTGCCTGTGTGATGTCGGAGAAACGCCCATCTCCCATGTTGCGCAGCAGCACCAGGCGTCCTTGTCCTGGTTGCTCTCCGGCAGCAGCAAGATCGATCCAACCATCGTTATCGACATCCACGGCGACGACGCCCCACCCGCGACTCCACTGCAGGTCCGGAACACTCACACGTTCAAATGCAGTCCCGCCGTTATTTTTCCAGACGCTGAGTCCGGGCTGACCCCAGTGCGTGAACGCAACGTCCATCCATCCATCCTTGTTGAAGTCGAACGCCATCGCTCCCGCAGCAGGCGCCGGGAACGGAGCCTTCCAGACGTCGACGTTACGAAACGGCCCTTCGCGCGAATTGGCAAACACTGATGGCGACATGCTCCAGCCGGTAAGGAAAAAATCGATGGCCCGGTCGTTGTTGAAATCTGAGGCAAGCGCCGCGATCGCGGGTGCGTCGCCGGCGAGTCCGGCAGATGTAGTACCGTCGGAGAATGTTCCATTACCGTTATTGCGCCACAACAGGTTCGCGCCCGGTTGTCGAGCCAATGGGAAATCGAATTCCCCGCCCGGACCGAGTGGGAAGTTCTGGAAACGTGAGATGTAAAGGTCGACATCGCCATCATGGTC
>DASTBJ010000303.1:0-4855 GCA_035712125.1 Terriglobia bacterium | reverse complement strand
CCTTTCCGAACAACTCGTAGTACATCTCCGGGTATTCGTACCCAACCGAGGGATCCGGGAAGAACCGCAGCGCCTGATGGTACCGAATCGCCCAGGCGACTTTCTCGCTGACGTAAGGCGCGTACAGGGCTGCGCCGACGTAACCGTGATCGGCTCTCTGGAGCGCCATACCGGTGTCGTGCAGGAGGCAGGCAAAAACAACATCTTCCGGCAGCCCATTCTTCAGGGCGCGGGTCGCGCTCTGCATCGTGTGCTGTGCTTCCTCGAACCGCAGGTTAAAGAAGTCGACGAGCGTCGGCTTCTGTGGCATTGGTGGAAGTTCTCTCTTCATTTTGAGATTAGACGTACGTCAACTGACGATGTACTTCCAGGCAATACGGCGACATCCACTCCACTTTCTCTGTAGGCTTCGATGAACTCCGCATTGAGTTCCGCTCCCTCGGGAATCCTGTCCCACGCAAAAACTCTGTATCTCCCCGGCGCGATCCCGGCGAATGAAAAAAACCCGTCAACCGTTACCGCACGCCTGTAGAGTGCCACATTCTCGCGACGGCTTTCTTCAGGCACCAGAGTAATCATAACCCCGTCGGCCAATTGTGAAGGCTTCGCCACAACGGTACCTCGAACTGTCGAAGAGGACGGTTGCATCAAGAGGTCCAGCGTATCCGCGAGCCCATGCAGAACAGTCACCACACCGCGATCAACGATGCTATCCCGGCCCTGAAGAAGCTCGGCAACATAGAGATTCCGATCGGCAGGCTCCACAGTGATGGAGTACTGACCTACCGGTACGTTCGGAATCCTGAACGACCCGGCCGTTGAAACAACCGCTGTTTCCTCCCAATCCGGCAATAGTGTCCGCGGCCGAAGCTGGATACGCACCGTCGGCGACGGCTTGCCGATACCGGCAGTCACGGTACCGATTAAGTCGATACCGGGCTTGAGAGTCAAAACCAAAGCGCTGAGATCTTGAATGCCAACGTCAATAGTCTGATGCGCCATGTAGTATTTCGAGGCGTGGTCTCGCACCACTGCGAAGAGGTCATAGGACCCTCTGCGCACGTTGCGCAGTTCAAATCTGCCTTCTAAGCGGTCCCGGTTGGTTACGGCGTTGGGGTATTCAGTTATTCCCTCATACAGTCGAGGCGCATCGAGCGGTACCAGAAAGAATTGCGGCGTCATCGTCGGCGAATACATCTGGGTCGCAGGCGCAGCTGCTGGCACGCTCGGAGCGCCTGCAGGGGCTGGGGTTTCCAGCGCGGGGATCTGATGGATCACCATGCCCGAAACAGTGACGGTGGCTGGAATCGCTCCCAACGAAAAGTCTGTTCTGGAGGAGTCCATACTTTCTGAAACGCGAACAGCAATCGCGGCGCGTCCATCATCGCTACCTGGAAAATAGCCTCGAGCCGGACCGCCGCCCGGCAGGGTCCTCTCAGCGCTCACCACATACTCCCCGGGTTCCAGCCAAAAGATTCGATACTCGCCGCGGTCGTCGGAAGTTGCGGTCTTGACGGGGCCGAGCACAGGCTTGCCATCTCGATACAGTTGTCTGGCTGCCGTAACCGACGTAGCGGGAGAGGGCCTCCCCATGGGGTCGAGGATTCTGCCGCTGATGGTTCCACCCCGGACCATGGAAAGGTTGACGAAAGTCACACTCCGACCTGGACCAACGGTAATTTGTCCTCCATCCGAAGTGCCCGGCAGTGTGCGAACGAAGTAGCCGTCCTGCCGCACACTTACGGTATACCGGCCAGGTACGAGGTTACGGAACTGGAACTGGCCTTCACTGGTGGTCGCAACTGTCAATCGGCTCGTTGCGCTGCTGGCGTTCAGCGGGCCAGAGAGCGCCACCGACACTCCTGCCATCGGTTTCTGATCGCTGAACGTTTTTACGACACCGTTGATCTGGCCTTCCCCTGTCTGGGGGAATTCAGCGCCGGCTGGAACCAGAGAGAGTGGAGGAGCCAGCGGTACTTGTACGGCCACAGACATCCATATCAATAGAGAGAGCAGAAGTCTCATCATGAATCACAGATATAGACAACGCAGTCCGCACTCGGTTTCAAAATCAGGCTAACCGAAGTTCTCGCCGCGAAAAGGCCACGCACCCAAGGACGAAAAAGAATCCCGCATACAACCCATTTTTAAGAAGCGTCGAGACTTCACTATCGTAGTCGATATCGGGTTCGCTGGTCTGTTGAGCCATAAAAGAAGGAACGCTACCTCGGCGATTGCCACGCCCTCGACCCATCGTGAAGGCCTCCAGCGGAATCGGAGCATCGATTGTCGACGGATAGTGACTGGTATATCCCGGTGGAATGACGTAATCCAGCACGACACCCACAGCCTGATTCGTCCCGTTCGGACTGTCCACCAGGTAGATCACAAGCGCAGGCATAAAAGCGATGATGACCGCGAGCGCCCCGGCCAGAGCAGACCCCAGACCTACGCTGAGGGCGAGTGCAAGGCCACTATAAAGACAGATCGCAAGCGCCGTTTGGGCGACGGAAGCGGCAAGTATCTTGTATTCGAATTCTGCATCCAGATAAACCCCGAAAACGAAACTCACGAGCAACCCCAGGAACAGAGAAAGAATCGCAAAGGCTTGAATGCCAATCCATTTCCCAAGCAGAAATTCCCATCGGCGGACTGGACGTGAAAACACTGAAACGATGGTCTTCGCCGTCACCTCACTTCCAATGGCGGATGCACCCATGAAGATCGCCAGTGCAATGCACAGGGTGCTCCAGGTATCCAGCGCGCCCGAAACGGCCCGTTGGCGCATGACACTTTGTAAGCCTGGGTTTCCAAAATCGAAGAATATCGCCGGCAGAGACCGGAGGATCAGAAGGCAGATTGCAGCGATCCACAAGTACAGCACGCGACGGTACAAGATACTCATGAACGCGTTGCGGGCAAGTAACAGGATCTTTTCCATCAGCCTCGACCGACCATCTTCATATAGACGTCCTCAAGCGTCGCCCCGCGGTGCCTTTGAATACTTCCGATTTCGACCGGCAACTCGGTGAGTCGCCGCAGCAGCTCCCGCTTCGACTCCGCGGAACATAGAAGCACGGCCCGATCGTGTTCTTCGGAAAGGAAGGTGAAGTTCATCGCCGTAAGCCCCTCGCCAGCCTTCGCATTCCACCCCAAGACTTCGATCTCCCATTGTGGGCTCTTTGTGGAGAAGGCGGACAGCCGTTCGGAATAGACAATTTCACCTTTTCGGATCATGAAGACTTCATCACACGTCCGCTCGACGTCGGAAAGAATATGACTGCTCAGGAATATCGTGCGTCCCCGCGACCGTTCTTCACGAATGATCTCCAAAACGAGGCGGCGTCCTTCAGGGTCAAGTCCGCTGGTAGGTTCGTCCAGTATCAGAAGATCCGGATTGTGTAGAAGGGCCTGAGCCAGGCACAGGCGCTGGTTCATACCTTTGGAGAAGGTAGCGACTCGCCGATCGGCAGCATCCGCGAGGCCCATTCGGTCGAGAAGTGGCGGTATCGCCTGATCCATCTCAGCCATCGACATGCCGCACAGACGGCCATAGAATCGAAGTGCGTCTCCGGCCTTATAGAAAGGGTATGTATGGAAAATTTCGGGCTGGTAGCCGACTCTCTTCAACAGCGCTGGATGGGTCCTTTCACCAAAGAGGTTTACGGTTCCCGAGTCCGGTTTGAGCAGGCCCAGGAGCGTCTGGATCGTGGTGGTCTTGCCTGCGCCGTTGGGTCCGACGAAAGCCACGATGCTCGCCGGAGCGACCTGCATGGTGAGTTTTCTTACGGCGTGGACCTTTTGACGGCGCACGCCTCTTCGATAACTCTTGGTGAGCTGCTCGATCTGAATGACGGGTTGCACGGGCCGGTCCTCCCCGAATGCTGGATGATACCTGAATCGGAATTCTTGCGCGCCAGCAGATCTTGGGATAAACAAACCGGTCTCCAGGGAGGTTCGAATGCTTGCGTTCAGAGCGCTGGTGCCATCGGTACTTTTTCTGACAGGCCTGACGGCCGCAACGGCGCAGGACCCCGTGCAATTCCGAGTGGATGTCCAGAACGTTTCACTGGATGTCTCTGTCGACGATGCGCGGGGAAGGCCGGTTACGAACCTGCAACGCAACGACTTCACGATTCTCGAGGACGGTCAACCGAGAGAGATTCTCACCTTCGAGTCCGCTGCAGCGCCGTACAACATCCTTTTGCTGTTTGATCGGAGCTCCAGTACAGAGGATCAGTGGCAGTATCTGAGACGAGCGCTCCAGCGTTTTCTCGTTCAGCTTCCAGCGCAACATCGTGTTGCGATCGCCGCGTTCGACGACAAACCCGAAATGCTTTTCGACTGGAGGGATGCGCGTGAATTCTCACGTCACGCAATTGCAATCCCGTCACGATATGGGGGAACGGACGTCTACGGCGCTCTGGAGTGGGCAGGCCAGCAGTTACGAAACGTAAAGGGAAGAGCGGGTGTAATTGTCTTCACAGACGGCGTGGATAACCGCTTGTCCAAGAAGCTGGTCTCGTTCGATAAAAATGGCACCCCCAATATTGCCTCGATGGAGGAAGACCGCGATTTTCAAAAGATGCTCCGGTCGCTGAATTATCGCAATCCGGTCTACTTCATTGCGGTTAACACGGATCAGAACCCCGATCCGAAAGAGCCGCACAACAGCTTTAATGTGAAGCAACGAACGGCCGCGCGCCTCCGCATGGAGCGAGTTGCCGAGCGTTCCAACGGCGCCTTGCACCTGCCCAGGCAAATGAACGACATCGAAAGCCTGTACGCGCGGATAGGCAAGGAACTTGGAACGGCTTACAGTCTGTCCTTTGCCTCGGGGAGCACCAAAGCTGAT
>DASTBJ010000302.1:0-2115 GCA_035712125.1 Terriglobia bacterium | reverse complement strand
GGGTCGCTCGGGTTCTTGAACGCTGGCAGACCGGCGTCATTTTAAACTGGCAGTCCGGCTCGCCTGAGACGTTCGAAGGTCCGGATATGTTCTACGATAACGGTGTGCCTGACATCGTTTCTCCGTTCCCGTTCAAGAGCGGTGATGTCCAATGGAACGGCGCCAACAACGCCGCGGGCACCCTTCACGGGGGAACCTATTTCGGTAATCCCAATCCGTTCATCGGCGTTGATGATCCGCAGTGCGCCCAGATCGATGTCGTGGATTCGATGGGCTACAGCCTCGGGGCTCCGGCGAACAACAACTGCACCATCAACGCGCTGGCTCACCGCAACGCGGACGGCACTCCTGGACAGATCATATTCCAGGCCCCCCGCCCGGGCACACGTGGAACCGCTGGGCGGAACACGTTCTTCCAACGTGGAGAGTGGGACTTCGATGCCAACATCAGCAAGACGTTCCGCCTGACCGAGTCCAAGAGTTTGCAGCTGCGAATCGACACCACCAACGTCCTGAATCACCCCGAACCGGCCGACGTGGAGTTCGATACTACAAGCGGCAACTTTGGATTGATTCCGGGCCAGGTCGGTAATACGCCAGGCAAGAGCGGCACGCGGTCGTTCCAGGGCTCAGTCCGCTTTACCTTCTAGTTAAGCGCAAAGCTCAAATACAATGGGCTGCTGGATTCTCCAGCAGCCCGATTTTTTGCCTGCAGGTTCGGTGCGCTAAAGGCCACCCGGAAAAGATGAAGGGGTAAGACGAAAGACAGCCGGGAACGGTCCAACATTCAAGGAGGCAGTTAAACGTCCAGAGCGAGCGCTCCGAACGGACTCCTGGTTTTATCTGGAGTTGGATCCCCCTAAACCTTCCGCGAGAGCCGCTTTCTGGCTCTCATCCAGCAGCCCGTTCACCCGCTCATTGGTTTCGGCTTCAAGGCTGGCGACTTTGTTCCGGTGAGGCTCGCCCTTGGACTCGACGATAATCAAAGTCCGAAGACGGCTCTCGCGCGCGTACAAGGCCTCGAGCTGGGTCCGTTGCTCCGTTGTCAGCGTGACCCCCACGGAGGCGATCGTTGCGACCATCGCATTCTGGCGAATCACGCGCAATTGTTCGCTCTGGTAGCGGCGCAGCGCTCCCTGCTGATCAATTCGGAGGGCAGCGATCGTCTTGTCGAATAATTGTTCGGATATCCTTCGTACTTCGTTGACATACCCGGCATTTGCCCGGGTCACAGTGGCTCCGCGACGGCCACGTGCGGCCGCCTGCAAGGCAATGGCCGATTCGAGAGACACACCAAAACGCTTCTCGAAGGGCTTCGACAGAGCTTTGAGCTCCCTCTCGTATACCTTCTTCAACGGACTTTCCTGCTTCTTCTCAAGAACTGGTGCGTTCGCCCGGGTCAGCCAGTTCCGGACCTCGACAACGGGATCTACTTTGGGAGGAATTTGTCCTGAAGAGTTGTCGCCAAAGATATCGTTGACGTCAAATAGGCCCTCGTCGCCGTCATCCTGCGCGACAGCCGGAGTCACGACTACCAATAGGAGAACAATCCACGCGAACCGATTCATCGCGTTCTAGTGTACCAGCGGTTCGGCGGCGCATGATGGGTTTTGAGTGTTGAGTTCTCAGTCGATTAGCTCACAACTGGCTACTCCGAACTCAAAACTTTACCTCTTCCTCAGCACCCTGGTTATCGCAGTGATGGTATTCCAGTTTCGCGTTGTGGCCGGCACTCCGAAAAGCCGGTCGATCTCGCCGAGATAACGGATAGCTTTCATCTGGCGGCGGTACACGCCAAACACGAACCGGTTCTCAATCGCCAGGATCTTCAGCAGCCACCCGCCACCCGATGGAAAGCTCAAAGGCGTCGAGGGTGTCAGCCCCGGACGGCGGGACAAAATACTTACGAAGCGGACGACGTCGGATCGAACGGGATGATCCGCGAAACGACTCTGAGACATCAACCTGAGAATGTCCGTTCCGTTGCAGATTATGATCTCGGCATCGAAGGGAAGTCGGCGCGCCACTTCAACACGCAGCTGCGCCTGTGTCACGGGCTGCCGGATCACGAAGGTGCCCGCCGCGCCGATGTTCACGACATCCAGGTGTGCCAGC
>DASTBJ010000301.1:0-6070 GCA_035712125.1 Terriglobia bacterium | reverse complement strand
GAATACCTTGCCCTTGCCGACCCGCGGGGCCATTGTGATCGCATAAGGAGAAGTCTTGCCCTGTTCACGCTTGGGAACTGCCCATGACGACCAGATCAATTTCCCCGTTACCATATCGATGGCTTCGATTCTGCCGTCGTTGACGGGAACGAGCACCTTGCCCTCATAGAGCGCGATGCCACGGCTGAGAACGCCACAGCACATTCTGGTCGTGCGGTCGGCCATGGGGTCGTAGCGCCAGATCTCTTTCTGAGTGCGCGCGTCAATGGCAACGACGATGCTCCAATTCGTTTGAGCATAGATGATGCCGTTGGCGAACAAAGGCGTGCCTTCCTGCTTGCCGCCGCCCTCGCCGAGTTCAAACGACCAGGCAAGGCTGAGCTGCTTGACGTTCGCCGGCGTAATCTGATCCATCCTGGTGTGACGCTGTTCGAAGTATCCCTGGCCGTACGTCATCCATTCGGTGCCCTTTTCTGCCCGCTTCAAAGCGCCGTCATCAATCTTTCGTGTCTGGAATGGGAGAGCGATCCAGGACACCAGGAAAATCCCAGGGGCTGCCACAAGCAGCCATTTCATGCGTTGTGTCGACATCCGTTCTCCCTTGCAGTAGAGACAAGTGTTTGTCGGATACCAGACGCGTTTGGGGGTGTCAAGGTGCAATTCGCGGCGGACGTTTCGTTGGACTGCGGCAGGCTGATTTGCTATCCGGCCATCCTTATATATTAAGGATGGCTGACCGGTGGTGAGTCATAAATACTCCATCGCGGCGGATCGGGCTGCTTCATGATCGCAATGGCTCAGGCTGATTAATCTGCGAATACGTCGGGTGCTCGCTAATTGAATAATCTTTCATCATAGAATCGTTTGGTGTTGACGTGTTCTTAATGGCCGTACTATAGAACTCGCCGAGTATGGAGTCGCGCCCGCGTTACTCCTATTTCAAATAGACGATTCGAAAGGAGCATCCATGAGATCGACATCCGTTATGAAAGCAGGATTTATCGCGGGATTGACGCTCGGCGTCACGATCGCTTCGTCGCAGATTCAATTGGCGCAACAGCAGGCCCCTGCAGCGGCGCCTGCCGCTGCACAGGCAGGACGCGGCGGACAGCGAGGTCCCGATCCTCGCGCGCAGCAGCGCACCCACTTGTTCGCCGAGACCAACGAGCAAATGCCGTACGCCCTGTACGTTTCTTCGAAGGTCACCAAGGATAAGAAGAATCCATTGATCGTTGCCTTGCATGGTTTGAGCGGCACTCAGAACACGATGGTCGGCGCGTCTTATGGCGCGATTGATCTGGCGGAACAGGGTGGCTACATCTACCTGTCTCCGATGGGTTATAACTGCTCAGGCTGGTTTGGCGCAGGCGCCCCGGGCGGCGGTGGCGCTCGCCGCGGCGCTGCAGGACCGGGTGCAGGCGCATCTCCGGCCGCAGCTCCCCAGGCTGCAGCGCCGCAAGGCGCAGCACCCCAGGCCGGTGCGCCCCAGCGTGGCACAGGCGGACGCGGGGGTGGCTGCGTTGGCGGCGGGACGGCTGTCACCGATGCAGCGAAAGTCCGCGAGATGAGCGAAAAGGAGACGATGCAGGTCCTGGATCTGGTCCGCAAGGAGTTCAACGTCGACGAACGCCGGATCTACCTGTTTGGCCACTCCATGGGCGGCGCCGGCACCTACCACCTGGCTTCGAAATACCCGAATATATGGGCGGCCATTGGGCCCGTCGCACCCGCGGCGATGGGTATGACCAATGACCGTGTCAAGATTCTTCAGTCGATCAAGGACGCCGGAGTCCCGGTGTTGGTCAGCATGGGCGATGCAGACGAGGTCGTTCCGGTGGCGAGCGTGAGGACGTGGGTGGACACAATGAAGGAACTCCAGATGAACTATGAGTACAAGGAGTACCCCGGCATAACACACGGTCCGATCATAGGAGCGTCCATGGCAGACGTTTTCAAGTTCTTCGACAAACACTCGAAGCGTTAAAGGTTTTGCACGGAGCGGTGCTGGGAGATTATCCCGGGGGGTGAGCGCGAAGCGCGCAACCCCCGGCTGGTCTCAGCGCGAGATCACGGAATGACGATCGTCTCCGTGTCCTTCGTCATGTCATCGGCGATTCCGATGATAAGCAGCTCGAGCGGTTCGGTCCCCGTGTTGCGGATCGAGTGGACTTCCTTGGCGCGGATTGGAATCCCCGCATCCTTCGTAAAAGTCGCTTCCTCCCCATTCGAACGCACGGTCCCCGCGCCGTTGACGACATAGTAGACCTCGGAAATATGAGTGTGGAGGTGCTGCTGCGTTGTGCCTCCCGGCGGGATGATGAGGTGATCCACATAGGTCCACGGAGTACGGAAGACCGCCGGCTGGAGAGCCCGGCGGTACTGCATCGTGTTGTTCGCTCCATGGGCGGCCGTTCCTGCTCCCATCCTCGTCTTGTCGAGGCTCATCGTGACGAAGGTCGGAATGGGATCCAGGGGAGCGCCAACACGGTTGTCTCCCAGGTCGATACTTCCTCCGGCGTAGGCGGGTTGCGCGTTCACCGAGATGTTTAGCCATTCGAGGGTGGCTTTGGAACTGTTCACGATAGCGTGGGAGTTCCCCAATTGTACCGGGACGCCCACGGGGGTCTTGATCAGGGAAGTGCGGCCGTTGATCGTGAACTGGGCCTCGGCCTCGTTCAGGATGACGAACATCTCCTCAGAAGAAAGGTGAAAGTGAACCCCGATTCCGCCCCCGGGAGGGATGCGGCCACGGTGGATGAATCCGAGGCCGGGAACAGCGCCTCCGCCGAGTACCGTCCCGAACGCCATCGGTCCCGAGCCCTGGTGGACCGAATTCGAAGTGTTGTAGCCGCCCGGATTCGCCTGGACGACGCGTTGCTGCAGTGTTTGCTGCTGAGCGCCCCCTCGACCCACCGCGCCTCCGCCCCCTGCTCCTCTGCCTGGTCCCTGCGCCTCGACTGTGGCTCCAGTCAAGCCGAACGCCATCGCCGCCCCAATAATGAGTGCCCTCATCTTCCGTTCTCCTTCTTCGATCCGTACAAGGTAAACACAGCCTGCAACGTTTGCAATTGTGGGGCATAGTACGGAGCCGCAGGGGCGTTGTCAAATCAGGGCCATGGAGGCCGCGAACTTGAATCTGTGATAGGGTTTTTTCCGACACCGAATTTTTAATTCCGGAGGAACATATGCCTGGGTATGTCATTGCAGATATCGACGTTCATGATCCCGAGAACTATGAGGAATACAAAAGGACAGCTACCCCTACGGCCACGGAATTTGGAGGCCGATATATCGTACGCGGGGGAAAGCTTGAAGTACTTGAGGGCGAATGGGCGCCGAAACGATTCGTGATTATCGAGTGTCCCTCCGTAGAACAAGCCAGGGCGTGGTGGAATTCGCAATCGTATGCCGGACCAAAAAAGATCCGTCAAGCCACGGCGAAGTCGAATTTCTTTGTGGTTGAAGGAAGCTAAAAGGTGACTGTCGTCTTTCCCGGGTGGGTTCGTCTGTGATGTTCTTCTGGATCTCCTCGTAAGGTGATTTCCGCCAGGGAAGCGTCCATCGACAATTCCGTTCCCTCATCTGGCTGCTTCAGCCTTACGGCGACATTAATTGGCGGATTCGGTCCCTCGTAATGCCTTGCGCGTTGCGGGTTCGGGCAGTATCCTCCCCTACTGATTTTCTGAGGGGGCGCCGCGAGATGGGATCGCAGGCACTCTATTTTGATGCCGTCCTTAATAGGAGGGACAATGCCCTTTATCAGTATCCGTCTCGTCGAGGGAACCCTCGGTGAGCGGACCCCGGAGAAGAAGGCCGAGATCGCACGTCGGATCGTGCAGGCCATTAATGAAGTAGGAGGGCTCGACAAGGACCTCGTCTGGCTGACCTACGAGGATATCCCGCCCAGCGAGTGGTATGTCGGGGACAAGAAGGTTGAACAGATCTGGGCTGAAAAGCGGAAAAAGTAATGACGCACGATATCCGTGATCCACGCTTTCTCGAGATCATTGACCCGGATGTCGAGGTGGAGAAGCTCGCCGCCGGTTTCATCTTCACCGAGGGGCCCGTCTGGCACCCCTACGAGAAGCATCTGATCTTCAGCGACATGCCTGGGGACCACATGCGGAAGTGGACTCCCGACGCTGGGGTCACCACCTTCCGGAAGCCGTGCAACAAGGCGAA
This sequence comes from Terriglobia bacterium, assembly GCA_035712125.1. Classification (GTDB taxonomy): domain Bacteria; phylum Acidobacteriota; class Terriglobia; order 20CM-2-55-15; family 20CM-2-55-15; genus DASTBJ01. The sequence goes on along the minus strand of DASTBJ010000301.1, from coordinate 1,888 downwards.
TGGAAATGTTTATGACAAGAAGGGACGCCTCGTCAGTTGCGAGCACAGCACGAGCCGGGTGATTCGCACCGAGCTCGATGGTTCGACCACCGTTCTCGCCACCCACTGGCAGGGGAAGGAACTCAATTCCCCGAACGACATCATCCAGGCGAAGGACGGATCCTTCATCTTCACCGATCCCTCCTACGGCCGTATGGAAGGGTTCGGGCTCAAGCGCGACACCGAGCTCAACTTCCGTGGGGTGTACCGAATCCGTCCCTACGGACCAAATGGACACGAGATCGAACTCCTCGCGGATGATTTCGGTCAGCCGAACGGACTCTGCCTCACCCATGACGAGAAGGGACTTCTTGTAAATGACACGGAGCGCGGCCACATCCGGCACTTCGATGTGACTTCGGATGGAAAGCTCTCCAACTCCCGAGTCTGGACCGAGGTCGCCGGCGAGGGCGAGGGCGCAGCCGATGGAATGAAGTTCGATACTGCGGGCTATCTCTACTGCACCGGACCGGGTGGAGTTCAGGTCTTCGACGGTTCCGGGAAGCTTCTCGGGACGATCCGAGTCCCCGAGAATACAGCCAACCTCAATTGGGGTGACGACGATCTGAAGAGCATCTTCATGACCGCCTCCACCTCGCTTTACCGAGTTCGCGTGAAGATCCCGGGGCGAAAGCCGTTTTGAGTCCGGCTGAAAAGGAGCAAGCGTAAAGTCATGTCGATGAATTGGAGCAGGAAGTGGATTGCTGGCGCCGCCGTTATGATTGTCGCAATGGTTGCGATGGTCGTGCCAGGCTGCGCCGGGGGAGATGCGGGGAACAAAGATCCGATCAAAATCGGTGTTCTCTACTCCACGAGTGGGGCGGGACAAGTGTACGGAGTCCCGGCGCTGTTGGGTCACAACATGATGGTGGACAAGATCAATGCCGCAGGAGGGATTCTCGGACGCCAGGTAGAGACGGTTCACCTCGACGACGCCTCGAGCGGCGAGAAAGCGACCTCCCTTGCGCGGGACCTGATCACCCGAGATGGGGTGGATTTCCTCATTGGAGGAGTGACCTCTGCCGTAGGAATGTCGATGTCCGGCGTGGCCCGTCAGGAGAAGGTCATCTATCTCTCGACTCTGGCGAAGACCGGAGCCCTGATGGAGCCCAAGAACTTCCACCCCTATGTCTTTCGAGTAGCCGCGAATACGAAGACGGAGGCGCGGTCCATCGCGATTCTCGCCGATCGCCTCGGCTTCAATAAGGTCTGCACCCTCCTCTTCAACTACTCCTACGGCCAGAGCACCGATAAGGATTTCCGGGAGCATTTCGCCAAGCTCCGTCCTGACGCCAAAATCGTGCATCAGGCCTGGCCCAACCTCGAGGATGCCGACTACCTCTCCCACATCACGAACATCCTGAATGCGGGTTGCGATGGTGTGGTCGCAGGGCTCTGGGGATCGAACTTCACCACCTTCGCCAAGCAGGCGGCGCCCTTCGACTTCTTCAAGAAGGTCAAGTACATCAGTGCCGGGGAGATCGGTTCTCCAGAGGTCTCGCAGGAACTGGGTGCAGATATGCCCGCCGGTGTATGGGGGAATTCCTACGAGCTCTTCTACTATCCAGACACACCTGAGCATGCAGCGTATCTGACCGAACTTCGAGCCCGTGAGAAAAAGGAGTTCACCTCCTCCTTCCCGATTCAGGGGTACATTGCGATGCAGTTCCTCGCCGATGCGATCAAAGCGGCAGGGACAACGGAGACGGAAGCGGTTGCGAAGGCTCTTCGTGGTTTGACGATTCAGACCCCCGTGGGGCCGCGCACGATGCGCGACACCCAGGAGGCGACGACAGGCGAGTTCTGGGGACAGTCGACCCCGTCGAACATCAAGGGGTACAACTTCAAT
>DASTBJ010000300.1:0-9879 GCA_035712125.1 Terriglobia bacterium | reverse complement strand
GCCGGCAATCAGCACTGCGTCTTTCATACCGATGGTGATCGGTGAACCGACCTTGTGATAGCTCTCGTCGACCATCGTCTTGCCATATCCGACGTACGCCGGAGCACCCGCGAACAATCCCTCAGTCAAGACTTCGTAGAGGACTTTCGCTTCGACTCCGTATTTTCGAACAAGAGAAAAGCCTTCGCCGAGCGCGGTGATGGCGCATCCGAGCACTGCGTTGTTGGCCAACTTGATGGCGCTCGCGGACTCCGGCTTTGTACCTGCGTAAAAAATCCGTCGCCCCATGAGCTTGAGTAACGGCTCGCATCTGTCGAGAGCTTCCTTCGGACCGGCGGGAACAAGTCCCAGCTGGCCGGATGCAGCCAGATCAGGCCTTCCAAGAACTGGAACGGCAACCAGAGTTTGCTTCACCTTGGCGTGGGCTGCTTCCAGAGCACGGATCGTCGCAATCCCATATGTACCGGACGCGATATGAATCGATCCGACTGGAAGCGACGCGCATAATCCTCCACGGCCGAATGCGACTTCGTTGACCGCCGAGTCCTCAGCGAGCATCGTGATGACGACTTCGCGGTCCTTACACAGATCCTCCACGGACGTCGCCACATGCGCTCCTCCTTTCGCGAACTCGATCGTCGCCTGTGGAGCGAGATCGTAGACTGCAAGGTCGTGACCGCCACTGAGGATGCGGTGCGCCATTCCTTTTCCCATTCGACCGAGGCCAATAAAACCGACTCTCATGATCGCTCCTTATTCGAGTCCGCTGGCGCGCGCCTGTTCACGGCCAACTACCGCCCAGTCCTTGTTACCGTCGTCATGCGCGATTGCAGACAGCAATCGATCACGAAACGCGTTTCCGCTTGGGAGCGGTACGCGCGCCGCTTCCGCAGCAGCCATGATGAGGCTGAAGTCCTTGAGGCCCAGCAATGTTGTGAATCCGACCTTGTCGTAGGCTTCATCGACCATGATCTTGCCGTAGACTTTGTAAGCCGCCGCAGCGAAGAGGCCTTCGGTCATGACTTCATAGAAGACCTGCGGGATCACCCCGTACTTTCTCACAAGAGAAAATCCTTCGGCCATCGAGCCAATCGCGCAGCCCAGCATGAAGTTGTTTGCGAGTTTCGTAATCGACGCGTGTTCCGGCTTGTCGCCGCATTGAAAAGTCCGGCGCGCCATAACCTGAAACAGCGGATCACATTTCTTTACGGCTCGCGGTGGTCCGCCGGCGACGATGGAAACCTGACCTATAGCGGCCATATCCGGGCGGCCGAGTACCGGCGCTGCGACGAGAATCTGTTTAGCCTCTGTGTGCGCGGAGGCAAGCTTCTGTATTTCGCCTACGGCATGCGTTCCCATGGCAAGGTGAATCTCGCCGGTGGAAAGCGATTCACGAATACCGCCAGGCCCGAGGTAGACCTCTCGAAGAGCGGCGTCATCGGTCACCATCGTAATCACTATCTCGCGACCTTCGCACGCTGCAGCGACGGAAGGTGCCAGAACGGCGCCCGCCTTGACAAGCTCCGCAGCCTTTTCGGGCGTGCGATTAAAGACGACGAGATCGTGCCCCGCCCCGAGTATTCGATTCGCCATTCCCTGTCCCATGCGGCCCAGACCGATAAATCCGACCCTTAACCTGGTTGCATCGCTCATGAAGGTCTCCTTGAAGGAAAAGCGAAACAGTACCCATAGCAGCGGAGTCTGTCAACGTGCTCGGAAAAGCGCCGGCCTCGATCGCATGGAACCGCCGCTACCGACAACGACGTAGCGGATGCGCTTTGGCGGCTTCAGAAGCGAAGCTTTAACCCGTATTGAAACTGAAACGGGTTTGACGCATCGCGGGGAGAGTTAAATCCCAGGATCGGATTCGGAGGGGTGCTCAGATCCGTAGCCCCATAGACCGTATTGAAATCCGTCACATTGATTCTGTTGAACAGATTGAAGAAATCGCCGATGAGTTCCGCGCTTACCCGTTCGTTTACCCGGAACAAGCGGGATACCCGCAAATCCAGCGTCACGAAGTCGTCGCCTGTCAGAGTATTGCGAGCGAGATTTCCAGGACGGTCAGAGAGAGGATTGCCGTCGCCATTGGCGTCAGAACCCGCAAAAACGTTGAAGCGACGCCCGCCCTGCGCCGTAAACAATGAGGCGAACCTGAAGTTGCGAAGAATTCGCACGGTCTCGGGAACCTGGCTGGTGAACGCCAACGTAAGTCGATGGGGCACGCTTTGCCGTGAGATGGCGCGCTGCTGGCTGATATCCGGCCCTTCCGGCAAATCAGCGAGATTCGCGACCGAATCCGTATTGTTGATGGTTTTGGCCCACGTATAGCTGCCGTGGAAGCTGAAACCTCGCGTGAAACGCTTTTCGACTTCGAGGGTTCCTGCGTGATGGATCGAATACCCGATATCATCGTTTGCGTAGAAGTCTCCCAGCTCCGGAAAGACACGCCCTGCGGGTCGCGCGAAGATAGGCTTTCCGGACGGCAGAGTTCCCGTCTGTACGCCGTTGAGGATTCCGCTCACCGTGCCGATCTTCAACCCGTGAACGAAAAGGTAACCGGCCGTCACAGCCACGCCTCCGCTGAATTCATGCGTGACTTCCAGGTTTGCGTGCTCCGTATAGGGAGTACGCATCGTTCCGCTCATGTTGTGCCTGAAGCCTGGATTTACAACTCCATTCACGACAGGAGCGGCCGGAACCGCACCGGTTGAGGTGAAGATACAAGTCGCCAGCTGCGCGTTGCTTGTTGTCGTGATGACGGGGCCCCCGGGGCGGCACGTGGTCTGGGTATCCGGTACGGCTCCCACTACGGTCGGCTGAATGAATTGTCCCCTTATGGGGGCTACCTCAGAAAACACCGTCGCGGCGTTCGGTTCATTGCCTGCGCTGCCGAGTTGCACGGTGGTCAATAGTTGTCCGATGCTCGAAAAGAGCCGGTCATTGAATATGCCGAATCCTGCCCGCACCACCGTCCTCGGGCTCATGGCATACGCGAGGCCGACACGAGGCTGGAAGTTGTTCAGGTCCTTACGCTGGACGAACATTTCCGGATAGGTCTCGAAGTCGTATCGCAGACCAAGAGTTAATGTCAGCTTCTGCGTTGCCTTCCATTCATCCTGAGCGAAGAATCCATATGAATTGTGCTCCACACTTGTTCTCGCGAGAGGCGCCAGCTCGTCGGGAATGTCTTTGGTGAACGGCACGGGAAGCGCTGAACGCGTGGTTGTCCCATTCGCCAGCGGCCACCAGAAAACTACTGGCGTTGGTGATGGGCTGATAAACGCCGGCAGGCTTGGAAAGATAACGCGCGCCGGGAAAAACAGATTCAACTGGTTCTCGTCATCGATGTTGTTAAAGTCCGCGCCAAACTTCAGCGCATGCTTTCCGGAGATAAAGCTGACGTTGTCCGACACCTGAAACCGGGATTCACGGTAGAAGTCCATATCCGACGTCGTCTTGCCCATGATGATCAGATTCGAGATTTCGAACGTGGGCTCTTTCAACACCGGTGGAAAATCGAACGTGCGCCGTGCCCACTGAAAGCGGGCTTCGTTAACGACGGTCGGAGACACGATAGCGGTATCGCTGATAACGAGAGACTGATCGAGGACAAAATTGTTTCTTCGGGTTGTGGAGGCCGGCGATGCGCGCCCGCCGCCGCCGAGAAACCCTTCGGTCGTCGAATCCAGCAGATTGTAGCGGCCGGCCAACCGGTTGTTTGCGGTTAACTGGTGATCCAGCTTGATCAGAAAGCCGTCGTAATCATTGGATCGGATGACATTGGTCGTTTCCTGAGTCAGACCAAAGAAGGCCTTCGTTGCGTTGATTGCCGCAAGGTTGTCAAAGATCACGGACGAAAACTTGTTGGATTCCGCGCGGCGCTGGCCCTCATAGTTTCCGAAAAACCACGTCTTGTCTCGCGCGATAGGGCCGCCGAACGTGGCGCCATATTGATTTTGTCTGAGGACGGGATTGGGTCCGGTCAAAATAGGGTCGGCGTTCAACGCATCGTTCATACCGAAGTAATAAGCGGACCCGCTGAACTGGTTCGTGCCGGACTTGGTGACGATGTTGACGAATCCACCCATGGCGCGTCCGTACTCGCCAAGCATGGTGGAGTTCAGGATGCGGAACTCCTGAGCCGCTTCCTGTGACGGCGTAGCGCGAGGCAGTCCCGTGAACGTCTGGATGTTATCTGCGCCGTCCACCAGGATCAACGTGCTCAATTCCGACTGACCGCCGAAAGTCAGGCGAGGCGCAGCGGCGACACCCACGCCAAGGTCTGGCTCTTTGAACGCACCGCCGCCAACGTTCTCGCGGCCTGGAGCAACATTTGTTGAAAGTTTCACGAAATCGACGAAGTTGCGACCGATAATCGGGAGGGATTCGATATCCTGTGACGTCACAACGCGACTGACGTCCGCGCGCGTGGTCTCCACGAGCGGTTCTTCACCCCGAATCTCGACAACCTCGGTAATCGCCCCAACCTGGACCGTCAGGTCCACTGTCGTCGTGCCACCGACAGTGAGGACCACACCGTTTTGGACGGCAGTCCGAAAACCCATGCGCTCTGCGCGGACCTCGTATTGACCAGGCGGAAGATTGGTCAGGATGTAGCGTCCCTCATCGTCTGTGGTCGTGGTACGCCGCGTTCCACTGTCGGTGCTGGACACGCTTATCCGGGTCTGCGGAACAACGGCATTCTGCGCGTCTCGAATAACGCCGGACAGGGTAGCGGTCGTCGTTTGCCCGATGGCAGCGGTCGAAAGCAGAACCAGCACTGCGATTCGTGACAGACCAATCAGGGTGCGCATGAGTATCTCCTTCGATTCCGTTGGAATTTGCGATCGAGCCCATCAGTTGCTCAGCATTTGCTGCCCGAGATCTTACTCAATCAAGGGAAGATTCCAAAGTGCCCGGCGAAGATCGAATTGCATTCGCCATGTCCTGAGCGTGTAATTCCGTGGCATGCTGCCGACGAAACTGCGTTATTCACACTGTGCCCTGTTGCTGATTACCGTGTGCCTGCTCTCTACGGAGAGTGTCGCGCAGTTCAATATTTCCGACATCTTTAAAAAGATTCCTAAAACCGGTATATCGGAAAAGGAAGCCGGCCAGGGCGTCAAGGAAGCGCTTATACAGGGCGTGACCAGGGCGGTTCTTAATCTGAACAGAACCGACGGTTTCTTTGGCAGTGAACTGTACAAGGTGCTTCTTCCGCCAGATGCCGCGAAGGCGGAGACAGGCCTTCGCCGAATCGGGCTGGGCGGACAGGTGGACAAGGCCATACTGGCGATAAATCGGGGAGCTGAAGATGCCGTCGGTTCCGCCACCCCGATATTCACGAACGCTATCAAGGAAATGACCGTTACCGATGCACTGGGCATCGTCCGCGGGAACAAGGACTCCGCGACGCAATACTTCCGTCGTAAAACCTCACAGGACCTCGTGGCTGTATTCGCGGCGCCGGTGAAAACGTCCCTCGATAAGACCCATGCCACTCGCTACTACGCCGATATAGCCAACACCTACAACCGACTGCCGACAAATTTCGACAAGATAAATCCCGACCTGACCTCCTACGTCGTTGGTAAAGCTGTCGACGCGCTGTTCGATCAGATCGCAAAGGAAGAAGCGAATATCCGCGCAAACCCGCTCGCTCGCACTACCGACATCCTGAAAAAAGTATTTGGAGCGAAGTAGCTTCACCTCCTCCACGGCCAAACTGCACGGGTTTTGAAATTTCCACCGTTGGCGCTAACATCATTGCGCCAACCCGGACCTCATTAGGCTCTTTGTCTGTGTTTGGGGACGGACTTGTATACGTTTTGGTGCCCATTCCGGTCAAAGAAGTCTTACTTAGGGAACAAAATGACTTCCCAGGTCGTACATAGCCTGAGCCCACGAACGAGGAGTGTGTGGAATTTTGAGGGTCGCGGATAATAAAGAGCCGTTTGGTTCGTATTGAGAAGACGATGACTAAGAAAAAGACAAAGCTGGTCGTGCTCCTTTTCCTGCTCTTAATCATCGCCGCTGGCGTGGTGATAGGCATTCAGTTTTATGGAGATCGGGATGTCGTGACGGTCCAGATCGGCGAGGCAGTTCGGCAGGATCTCGCTCAGACCGTATCCTCTACCGGAGAAATCAAACCAAAGAAATCGGTCAACATCAGCTCCAATGCCATGGGCCGCATCATCCGTATGCCCGTCAAGGAGGGGGATCGGGTTCGCCAGGGCGACCTGCTCATTAGCCTGGAATCCATACAGACGGCGGCAGACGTTGAAGCTGCGCAGGCGATGCTGGCCGCCGGCCAGACGGAACTGGACGCCATGCAGTCGCAGATACGCTCGAACGAGGCTTCGATCGCCACCGCCAAGGCGGAAATCACACGATCGGAAACCGACCTGAATCGCTCCAGAATCAACCTCGACCGCGCAGAGGCCATGCTCAAAGACGGCCTTGTCTCCCGCGAAACGTACGACCATACCAAGGCGGACTACGACGTCGCGGTGGCGCAACTCAATGCTGCAAAGGCCCGTTTTCTGCAAGCGGAGGCTCAGGCAGCACAAACACTGAAGCAGAGAGACGGGACTTCGCTCCGCCTGGCCCAGCAACGGACCTCGCTGATCCGTGCCGAGGACCAACTCTCAAAGACCACGATCACGGCTCCATTAACAGGCATCATCACGTATCTGCCTGTCAATGAAGGTGAAATTGCCATCGTTGGAGTTCAGAACCAGCCGGGCACGACGCTGATGACTATCGCGGATATGTCTGTAATCACCGCGGAAGTAAAAGTCGATGAAACCGATATCGTTAATGTCCGCATCGGGCAGGAAGCGGAAATCAAGGTGGATGCCCTCGGTGACCGGGTGCTCAAAGGACATGTGTCCGACGTCGGAAACAGCGCGGTTAACCGGTCCGGCCAAACCAACAACACCGGTGGCACGCAGGAAGCCAAGGACTTCAAGGTGGTTATCACGCTTGATGACCCGCCCGAGGAATTGCGGCCCGGGCTTTCCTGTACAGCCAGCATCATCACCGCGCGGACCAAGCAGGTGCTGACCATTCCGATACAGGCCCTGACCGTGCGAGAATTCGACGACCCGGAAGACCCTCTCAAGAAAAAGAAAATTGAGAAAGAGGGCGTCTACGTCATCAAAGACAACGTCGTTACGTTTAAGCCCGTCAAGACCGGCATTACCGGCACAACCGATATTGAAATCCTTGAAGGCCTCTCGGAAAAAGAAAAGATCGTAACGGGGCCGTACCAGGTGCTGCGAACCCTGGAAGATAACAAGCGCATCAAGCCCGAACAGACAGAGACCAAGTAATGCCCGCCAGCGAGGCACTCATCCGGACGGAAAATCTTTGGAAGACCTATGTGATGGGCGGTATCGAATTGCACGCCCTTCACGGCGTCACTTTCGACATTCGGAAGAACGAATACGTCGCGATCATGGGACCGTCCGGGTCCGGCAAGTCGACCCTCATGAATCTGATCGGCTGCCTCGATACTCCAACCCGGGGTCAGTACTGGCTTAACGGAAACCTGGTCAGTGAACTGGATGACGACAGGCTCGCTTATATTCGGAACAAGGAGATCGGTTTCGTCTTCCAGACGTTCAACCTGCTGGCTCGCGCAACCGCGCTGCACAATGTCGAACTCCCGTTGATCTATAGCGGTGTCAGCAAACGCGAGAGGACAGAACGAGCGAAAAAAGCCCTCGAAATGGTCGAACTGACCGATCGGATGCACCACCGGCCCAATGAGCTGTCAGGAGGACAGCGCCAGCGTGTTGCCATCGCGCGGGCCCTAGTGAACACACCATCGCTCATCCTGGCTGATGAACCGACCGGCAACCTCGACTCCGCGACAGGAGAAGAAATCCTTCGCCTGTTCGAGCGGCTGCATGCCGAAGGAAACACCATCATTCTCGTCACGCACGACCGGGATGTGGCGAGCTACGCCCATCGCATCATCAGTATTCGGGACGGCAGGATCGCCTCCGACGAGCTCATTCGAGTACAGCAGGCCCTCCGTTAGCGAGCCACTTCGAGCCGTAATACTGCAGAGTTGTCTTCTTCAGTCAGGAGATACAAGAACCCGTCGGGGCCCTGTCGGATGTCCCGAATGCGTTGCGCGAGACTCGTCAGCATCAACTCGCGGCGGCGTTCGTTGCCGTTCTCGTCGAACTGGATTCGCACGAGGTGGCCTGTTCCTTCGACCTGCCCTACGCGCATCGCGCCGATGAATACGCTGTTTTTCCACGAGGGCCAGTAACGATCTCCGGTATAAAAAGCGAGGCCGGATGGCGATATCCCCGGCACCCAGAACGCCCACGGGAGTTCAACTCCGTCTTTCCACGGAATTGCCGATACCGGCGGTCCTTCGTAGGTTCGCCCAAAGCTGATATTGGGCCATCCGTAGTTCTTACCGGCCTGGATAATGTTTACCTCGTCGCCGCCGTTGGGCCCCATCTCGCTGTTCCATAGAGCGCCGGTAATCGGGTTAAACGCGAGCCCCAGCGAGTTTCGATGTCCCATCGAGAAAACTTCGGGAGCATGACCCGCCCGTCCGGCGAAAGGATTTCCAGGCGCAGGCTTGCCGTCGTCCTGAAGCCGGAGGACTTTCCCTCTGAGGCTCGCGGGATCCTGAGCGAAGTCCCCATTGGAAGCGCCGGTCGTCATGTAGAGGAATCCGTCGCGTCCGAACGTAATTCGCGATGCGGATCCGCCGTTCCCTGGCCACGTGTCTGCTGTCAGGATGTCCCGCATATCAACGAGCGCATTGCCCACCAGACGCCCACGAGCCAGCGTTGTCGCTACTTCCAGCGGTTCGGGCTTCAAATTCTTCGTGTAGGTGAGATAGATCACCTGGTTCTGCTCGAAGTTTGGATGCAGCGCGATGTCCATAAGGCCGGAAAGGCGTACGGCATGGACCTTCGGAACTCCCGAGAGGGGTTGCGGATCCAGAACGCCGTCTCGGATAACTCGGATCTGACCGGAACGTTCGGTGACGAGCATGCGCCCGTCGGGCAGAAATGCGAGGCTCCATGGATGCGATAATCCTCGCGTAACAGGCACGACGCGAAGCTTTCCTTCCACCGTATCGACAACGGTCGGACCATCGGGAAGAGCCAGGCGCGGCAAACGCCCGACCTGTTGGGCGAAAGTCATCGGCAGAACAACGAAAACAAGCAGGACAGCGAACCGTGGTCGCAACATGGCAACCTCCGAGGAAATTTGACGCGTATCATACGTCAATCAGCGGTTGCCGTCTGCATCGGGAAAAAGGACGGCCTTTCGGAGAGGCATCGGCGCCTGGCAGCGCTGAGCCCCTCCCGAATCCCGATGCATTTTATACATGCCCCGTCACGTTTCTGATCTCGACCGGAAGTGCTACCTGGTATCCGCAGTAACGTCCGGGCCAGGACAGGATTGAACGACAGTGTGTTTTCGACTATCCTCGCTAGGTTCCATTGAAGGAAGGACTTACCCTCATGTCGACAACCGTGGATCGCGCCCAGATGCCCAGCAAAGCCGAAATTGAGCTCTGGCTTCGTATGTACAAGCAAATGTTGCGGATTCGCTTGTTCGAAGAGCAAGTGAACCAACTCTACACACGGGCACTTATGCCCGGCCTGGCGCACCTCTACATCGGAGAGGAAGCCGTCGCTGTTGGAGTTTGTGAGGCGCTCAAACGTGAGGATTACATCACCAGCACTCACAGGGGACACGGTCACTGCGTCGCGAAGGGAGCAAGCCTGGACCTCATGTTTGCCGAACTGCTCGGCAAGGAAGCCGGTTATTGCAAGGGTAAGGGCGGGTCGATGCACATCGCCGACCCGACCACGGGAAACCTCGGTGCGAATG
>DASTBJ010000299.1:0-9066 GCA_035712125.1 Terriglobia bacterium | reverse complement strand
ATGCCATCATCGGCCTTTTTCATTTCCGCAAGGTCAGCGACGAATAAGCGTCCGTTCTGGATATCGCCGAAAACAAACTTGCCTCGGAGGGCAGCGATGCGGCCGTTATAGGCAAAGCCATCTGTTACAGCGCGGCCTTCGTCATGATCGTACATGGCAACGGGATAGACGAAACCGTCCTTCTGGCGACCACTGAACACATCTGCAGGAAGTGGGAAGAGCTCGTTAAGTGCACCACCGCGCCAGCGGCCGTTCTCCCAGTGTCCTTCCCGATTCATCCAGCCGTAGTTTTCCCCGTTGCGGACAATATTGATCTCTTCAATATGGTTCATCCCGATATCGGAGGCGAACAAAGTCCCGTCCGGGCCCCACGAAAGCCGGTGCGCGTTTCTGAAGCCGTAGGCGTAGATTTCGCCCAGGGTTTTCGAATCGCCGTCGGATGCGAATTTGTTGGCCATGGGAATCGTGTAATCCCCGAGCCCCTTCACACCGCGCGTTTCTCTGGGGCTTCGTGGATCGAAACGCAGAATAGCGGTAACAATCGAACTGGGCCGCTGCGTCTGGCTGGCCGTGTTCGAATTCGGCCCGCCGCCATTGCTGAATCCGAAATCGCTGCCGCTGGTGTAAAGCAGCCCGTAGTCCGCATCGCCGGGCTTCGCAACGGGATTGAACTCGACCGCACCCATAGGATGCGAAAAATTCATGACGACATGAGCCGCGCGAAGCAGTTCGCGTCTTGTGCCCTCGAACGTGTTCGCGGAGGGAGTCTTGGTCTGCCATTCCGTGATCACGTTGTGGTAGGTCACATCCCGGGGCTCAAAGCCGGGCGGAATGAAGTCAGGTGCTTTGGGATTTCCGGGTCCAAGCTCGCCGTGCACGCTATAGAACAGGCCGTTTCGAGCAAAGTCCGGGTGAAAGACAAATCCGATAAAACCGCTCTCCAGGCGGTTATAGATCGCATTAGGGAACGCTTTTGCGACATCCGCGTAAACCCGGGGCTGGTTGTCTGGGCCAAGGAGGTATAGAAATCCGCGAGAGTCGTTCGCGAACCGTCGGCCGTCGGGGAGGTCGCGAACAAAGCTGACCCGCGCCCAGCCGGCCGGTGACACGTCCTGATTTGCGGGGCGCATTCCGCGCGTTTCCGGAAGACGTACCAGGTCCCTGATTTCTACAGCAAGCCCGCGTTTGGCAACGGGCGCCGGGATCGGGTTGTTGGTGATCGCATTATTCGTAACCTGTGCCTGGATTGCGACTGCAACGAAAAATGCAAACGCTGAAACAATGCGCATGGGTGTTCGCATGGAAGCCTCCGCCTTTGCACAGCAGCTTATACCAGATCTTTTGGTCCGGCATGTGCGGCATGGTTTTGGGAGGTGGATCATGAATACGGACCGGATCGAAAAAACCGCGACGTTTCGAGAATCCCGTGCGCGCGTCTGGCAGGCGCTGACGGACTCTGCGGAATTCGCCGATGGTTCGGCATCGAATTCAACGGCCCGTTCGCACCGGGCGCCAAGCTTGAAGGCAAGGTCACGACTCCGGGTTACGAACACCTTCGCGCACAGGTGACGGTCGATCGCATGGAACCGGAATGGCTGTTTTCGTTCCGATGGCATCCTGCGCCGGTGGATCCCAGGCGCGACTACTCACGGGAGCCTACGACAGTTGTGGCGTTCCAGTTGTCCGACGTAATCGGCGGGACGAAACTGACCCTGACGGAATCCGGATTCGAGCAGCTCCCTGCCGACCGTCGAAACGAAGCGTATCGGCAAAACGAATCGGGCTGGACACAACAGATCGCTTCGTTGACGCGATATCTGAGTCCCGCGGCGTGACTGTCTCGTATGGATCTATTTTGGACACCCTTTGAAATGTGGCCAGAGATCGACCCACGTCCCCCTGAGTCAGGGGGACAGCGCGGTCGCAAAGCGGCCGCGCGAGGAGGGGGTTCCAAAGCAAACCTTGAAGGAATGCGGCGTGGGAACCCCCGCCATCACGGGCTTCGCCCGTGCTGCCCCCCTGACTCAGGGGAGCGTGGTGTCACCAGTGCACCTATACCGACGGCTGCTGCTGTTTGCCGATGAACTGAGTGGGCCTCTGGTCGAACTTCGTCTTGCAGTCGGACGAGCAGAAGTAGTAGGTCTTGCCCTGGTAAGTTGTCGTATCTTCGGCGTCATTTGGGTCGACGGACATACCGCAAACAGGATCTTTTTGCATCGTTTGCTCCTTTCTTGCAGTCGAATCCCACCTGCAGATCGAGGGCCATATCGAGAAAACAGGAAGCGTTTCCGCCGCGGCTGTGATTAGTTACATTTAAAGAAGCGACACACGAAGCGCGATTTTATGGCACAACACAACTCCCTTCCCTACAGTCTCAATCTGCCATTCGTTGAAGATCTTTATGAAAGCTATCTACGGAATCCCACTTCCGTTCCGGGAGACTGGCGGGCTTATTTTCAAGGAACCGACGGTGTCCGCCCGGACGGAACATCCGGTTCGGCATCCCAGGAACGCGTCGATCGGCTAATTCGCAACTATCGCGTTCGAGGACACCGGATCGCCGAGGTGGATCCCCTCGGCCTGCGGCGCCTGACGGCGCCGGAACTCGACCTGGAAAATTACGGATTCACAGATCAGGACCGAGACAGGGATTTTTCCTGCAGCACGCTCTGCCAGCAGGGGTTCTTAACCCTGCGGGAAATCGTTCAACGATTGCGGGCGACCTACTGCCGGAGCATCGGCGTGCAGTTCATGCACATTGACGATCCCCAGGTGCGGGAGTGGCTTCAGCAGAGAATGGAATGGAATCAGAACCACATTGATCTGACCCGTGAAGAACAGATGCGGATCCTCACGCGGCTGACGGATGCTGTCGTTTTCGAGCAGTTCATCCGCATGAAGTTCCTCGGCGCCAAGAGTTTCTCCCTGGAGGGCAGCGAGAGTCTTATTCCTCTTCTCGACCTTGCCATCGAAAAGGCCGGCAGCGACGGCATTCAGGAGATCGTGCTGGCGATGGCGCATCGCGGGCGCCTCAACGTCCTCGTCAACATTCTTGGCAAGAGACCGCGCGAAGTTTTTCACGAGTTCGCCGACAACGATCCGCAACAGCTTCAGGGACGCGGTGACGTGAAGTATCACCTCGGTCACAGTTCGGACTGGAAAACGCTGCACGGCCGGCAAGTCCACCTTTCGCTGTGCTTCAACCCGAGCCATCTCGAGTTCGTCAATGCAATCGCGCTGGGGAGGATTCGTGCGAAGCAGGACCGCGCCGCCGACACTGATCGCGAACGCGGCATGACGCTCCTGATTCATGGTGATGCCAGCTTCGCGGGTGAAGGAATCATTCAGGAGACTCTGAACTTGAGCGGTCTCCCGGCCTACCGCACGGGTGGCACGCTTCATATCATCGTCAACAACCAGATTGGTTTCACGACTGCTGCCGATCAGGCGACGTCCAGCACATACTGCACCGATGTCGCGAAGATGCTGCAGATCCCGATCTTTCATGTGAACGGGGAAGATCCGGAAGCCGTGGCGCAGGTCGTCCGTCTGGCCATGGATTACCGGCGGGAATTCAAGACTGACGCGATCATCGACATGTATTGCTATCGGCGGCTCGGACACAGCGAGGCGGATGAGCCGTCGTTCACTCAGCCGCTGCTTTACAAAGCCATAGAGCAGCGCAAACCCGTTCGAGAGGCCTACCTCGATCGACTGATCCGGCTCGGCGGCATCACGCAACTTGAAGCCGACGAAATCAGCCACCGCCGCCAGGAATACTTTTCGCAGGAGTTAGTCGAAGCGCAAAAAACCGCGTCACGAGAGCCGCCCAGCTCTCTGCGTGGAATCTGGTCCGGATTTGCAGGTGGTCGTGACGGCGATGTCCCCGACCCCGACACCGGTGTCGATAAAGCGCGTCTGGCCGGTCTTCTCGAAAGCCAGACACACGTTCCCGAAGGGTTTCACATACATCCCAAACTGCGAGCCGGGATTGAGCGTCGACTGGAAATGGCCCGGGGCACACGGCAGCTCGACTGGGCTGCCGCCGAGTCCCTGGCGTTTGCATCGCTGGCCGAGGAAAACGTTCGAATCCGACTGACCGGGCAGGATTCCGAACGCGGAACGTTCAGTCATCGGCACGCGGTACTCCACGACGTCGAAACCGATCAGCGCTATGTCCCGCTTCAGAACATCGCGCCGTTTCAGGCTGCGGTTGAAATCTCTAACAGTCCGCTGTCTGAAGCCGGTGTGCTTGGTTTTGAGTATGGTTACAGCCTCGATTGCCCGGACGGTCTGGTGATCTGGGAAGCACAGTACGGAGATTTCTATAACGCCGCGCAGGTGATCGTTGACCAGTTCATCGCGAATGCGGAAGACAAGTGGCGCCGCCTGAGCGGAGTCGTGATGTTGCTGCCGCACGGTTTCGAAGGCGCGGGCCCGGAACATTCCAGCGCACGCCTCGAGCGATTTTTGCAGCTCGCCGCTGAAGACAACATCCAGGTGACGTATCCCACAACGCCGGCTCAATACTTCCACCTGCTGAGGCGCCAGGTCGTACGCCGCTGGCGAAAACCGCTGGTCGTGATGGCCCCCAAGAGTCTTCTGCGACATCCGCGCGCCACGTCAGACCTGAGCGAACTCACGCAGGGACAGTTCCGCCGGATACTGCCGGACCAGCGAGCCCATTCAAATCAGACCGCGCGCATCCTGATGTGTTCCGGAAAGATCTATTATGAACTGGAGAAAGCACGCGAGGAAAAGAGTGCAGACGGTACCGCGATTCTCCGTATCGAGCAGCTTTATCCGCTGCCCGATCCGCAGCTGATGGGAGCCCTCGAGATGTATCCACCGGAAACCCCCGTTATCTGGGTGCAGGAAGAACCGCAGAACATGGGTGCCTGGTCGTATCTGCGCGCACGATTCGGCGAACGTTTGTTCCAGCGGTTTCCGTTCTCCGTCATTTCCCGTCCGGAATCTGCAAGTCCCGCGACAGGTTCGTCCGCAAGTCACCTGCTGGAGCAGCAACAGCTAATCGCTGATGCGTTTCGATAATCAACCCCGGAGGATGCCATGCCTGTACCTCTGAAAGTGCCGAATGTCGGAGAATCGATCACTGAAGTCGAGATTGGACAGTGGCTCAAAAATAATGGAGACGTCGTCCGGGAAAATGATCCCGTCGTGGTTATCGAAACAGAAAAAGCCACACTCGAGATCCCTGCTCCCATTTCCGGGAAGATCAGCGAGGTTCTGAAGAAAGCCGGCGACAAGGCTGCCGTTGGGGAAGTGATCGGATACATGGAGAGCGCCTCTGTCGCGCCAACGGACGGAAAGCCGCCAGTAAAGGAACCTCCGGTGCAGGAACCGCCAAAGCAGGATCCCCCCAGGCACGAACCACCGCCGCAGGAACCGCCAAAGCAAGAGCCTCCCCGGCAGGAGCCCCCGGCGGAGGAACCTCCGAAACAAGAGCCTCCCGCGCCGCAGTCGTCATCGTCTCTGGACCGCGGGGAGCGCCTCGTACCCATGAGCCCAATCCGCCGGCGCATCGCCGAACGGCTCGTGGAAGCGCAAAAAACCGCAGCGCTGTTGACAACGTTCAACGAGGTCGACATGTCGTCGATCACGGAATTGCGTACAAAGCACAAGGAAGCGTTTCACCAGAAGCACGGCGCGAAACTGGGGATCGTCTCGTTCTTTGTCAGGGCTGCGATTGTCGCGCTGAAGGAGATTCCGCAGCTCAACGGCGAAATCCGCGGCGACAACATCGTCTACAAGGATTTCTACGATATCGGCATCGCGATCGGCGGCGGCAAAGGACTGGTCGTGCCGGTCCTCCGGAACGCCGAGCGGCTCAACTTTGGTGAGATGGAAAAGGCCATCACGGACTTTGCAAAACGCGCAGCCGATAACCAGCTCAAAGTGGAAGAACTTCAGGGAGGAACATTCACCATCAGCAATGGCGGAATCTACGGTTCGCTGATGTCGACGCCGATCGTGAATCCGCCGCAAAGTGGCGTACTCGGATTACACGCCATCACGGACCGCCCGGTTGCCCGGGGCGGGCAGGTGGTCATCCGGCCGATGATGTATGTAGCATTGACCTATGACCACAGGATTGTCGATGGCCGGGAAGCGGTTACGTTTCTGAAGCGTGTTAAGGACTTGATCGAAGACCCGGCGCTGCTGCTGATCGACATTTGAATCACGCTGCTCTTCGGACAAGTTTCGAGACAAACCACTCGCTGGCCATTGCGGCAACTTCATCGAGTGCGCCCGGTTCCTCAAACAGATGCGTGGCGCCGGGAACGATGCGGATGTCGACCTGGCCCGGCATCTTCCGTGCCGCTTCGCGATTTACCTGAAGCACAGTCGGGTCACGCTCGCCGACGATGCATAGCGTAGGCGCGGCAACCCGTCTCAGCGCGCTTCCGGCGAGGTCAGGCCGCCCACCGCGCGACACGATCGCCTGGATTTGCGGGCGCTCGGCGGCAGCAACCAGGGCGGCAGCCGCGCCAGTGCTGGAGCCGAAATAGCCTGCAGGCAAGGTCGACAGAAATCCATCCTGCATCAGCCAGTCCGTGGCGTTCACGAGTCGTTTCGCCAGGAGGCCGATATCGAAGCGGTATTCTAGCGTTCTCGAGTCTCTGTCTTCCTCGTCGGGCGTGAGCAAGTCCAGCAGCAGTGTTGAAATTCTGTGGTGATTCAGAACATCTGCAACGAATTTGTTGCGTGGACTGTGACGACTGCTCCCACTCCCATGCGAAAAAATGACGATTCCGATCGAGTCCGGAGCAATCGCGAGATCGCCCTGGATCGTCTCCCCATTCGCAGGAATCGAAACCGGAGTGGAATGCCTGGAGCCGGAAAGAAGCTCACGAACCTCTTGATCGGTTGTCTGAGTGAACTCCGCATAGGCCTGACTGACCGCATGAAAGGATTCGGGCATGGTCGCGCATATCGCTTCGTCAGCGCGTTCTGCAAGTTCTTTGCAGACCTCGATGGCGCCTGCGGGAACGGCGACGACGATACGTGACGCCCCGCGTTGCCGAAGGGCTTCGATCGCGGCGCGCATCGTCGAGCCGGTTGCCAGGCCGTCATCGACGAGGATGATCGTGCGACCCTGGACAAGAAGCGGCGGGCGGTTGTCCCGATAGACCCGCTCGCGTCTTTCGATTTCCTTTTCCTCGATCGCGCGGACTTCGTCGATGGTGGCCGCATCGATGTGAAAGGCGTCAAGGATGCCCTCATTGAGGTAACGCACACCCCCTGTTGCGACGGCACCCATCGCTAACTCCTCGTGGCCGGGCACGCCGAGTTTGCGAACGACGAAAACATCGAGTGGAAGGTTGAGCAAACGGGCGATCTCATAGCCTACCGGTACGCCACCCCGAGGCAAGGCCAGGACGACAACATCGGGCTGATTGGCATACTTCTGGAGGAGACCGGCCAGCACACGTCCTGCATCTCTTCTATCTTTGAAGGTCATGGGGGTCCTCCGACAGACGATGCGTGCAACGAGGGTTCCAACTGTCTCGTTGAAGTATTGTGACAGCCGAGGCTGGATACGGAAAGCACGTAAATGTCCGCCCCACAGACACCCCTTGACTTGCCAGGCCGCGGCCATCTATTCTTTCATCCGGTTAAACGGATGAATCCTGCCGTCGTTGATCAACTCACGGTTCTTTCTGATGCGATCCGCGTGCGGATGCTGGCTATTCTCGAGGGTCGGGAGTTGACGGTGTCCGAACTCTGCGACGTCGTGCAGTTGCCGCAGTCGACGGTGAGCCGGCACCTGAAGACGCTGCTCGACGGCGACTGGGTTGCCTCAAGGCGGGACGGAACGAGGCGGCTCTACACTCTGCCGCTTGCCGATGTGGATCCGTCTGCAAAGCGTCTCTGGCAGGTAGTTCGCGAACAGGTCACGTCTACGGCGGCAGCGTCGGACGACGATCGCCGGCTCAAGCAGATTCTCGAGAGGCGGAAAACCCAGTCCGAAGCTTTCTTCTCATCGGCCGCCGGGCAGTGGGATCGTCTGCGTGAAGAGTTGTTCGGAGCGACCAGTCATCTGCGCGCACTCGCCGGCCTGCTTGACCCCGACGATGTCGTGGGCGATCTCGGATGCGGCACCGGGCAAGTCAGCCAGTGGCTGGCGCCGTTCAGCAATCGCGTCATCGCGGTCGATTCGTCGAGAGAAATGCTTCGAACGGCGAAAGACAGGCTGTCCGGCCAGAGGCATGTGGAGATACGGCAGGGATCTCTGGAAAAACTGCCTATTGATGCAGCAGAATTGGACGTCGCCCTGCTCCTCCTGGTGCTGCATCACGTACCGGAACCGCAGCGCGCGCTCATTGAAGCGGCGCGAGCGCTGAAGCCCGGCGGGCGGCTGCTGATCCTGGACATGTTGCCGCACGAGCGCGAAGAGTATCGTCAGACGATGGGGCATGTCTGGCTCGGCATCAGCGAGAAGCAAATGCAGCACTGGTTGCGAGAAGCGCAATTCAAGACCCTCCGATGGCAGCCGTTGCCGCCGGATTCCAAAACCAAGGGACCCAGTTTGTTCGTCGCGACCGCGCGGCGGCAGTAGTTTGCAGTTCGTAACTCAAATCACATAAGGAGCATTACATGTCAGCAACAGTTGGACGTCTGCACGCCTTCGAGGAAGCGAAGAAGGCCGGGCGCTTGCCTTATAAGGTCCGCGATCTCTCCCTTGCGGAGTTCGGCCGCAAGGAAATTCGCCTTGCCGAGCAGGAGATGCCCGGACTCATGGCAGTTCGTGAGCGATATGCGAAGCAAAAGCCTCTCGCGGGAATGCAGATCATGGGCAGCCTGCACATGACGATTCAAACCGCCGTCCTCATTGAGACGCTCGATGCGCTTGGCGCCGACGTCCGCTGGGTGTCGTGCAACATCTTCTCGACTCAGGATCACGCCGCTGCAGCGGTGGTCGTCGGACGTCCGGAGACTGGCGGAACGCCTCAAAACCCGAAGGGTATCCCGGTGTTCGCATGGAAGGGCGAAACTCTCGAAGAGTACTGGTGGTGCACTGCCGAAGCGCTCCGCTGGCCCGAT
>DASTBJ010000298.1:0-3107 GCA_035712125.1 Terriglobia bacterium | reverse complement strand
CGCCGCCAACTTGAACTCGCGGCTGAACTGTCTCGCGCCGCCTTTCGTTCTTTTCATAGACACCCCTTTTAAACGAAAGCCGACTAATTTTCCTGTCTCATTTCAGGGGTGCACTCCACCTGCATTTCAAATCCGAAATTGGAAATCTCAGATTGGACTGGGCTCTTCCGGATGGCGCGTCCAATCTGAGATTTCCAATTTCGGATTTGAAATGCAGGATTCGTCCAATCTCAAAATTCTGATTTCCTTTCCGAACTTCGCCAGCGCCGACTCCGCGCAGCATCACTTTCCAAACAGCTTCTGGTAGTCCACAGGTGGCGCGTCACACACAAACTCCGACACGAATTCCGTCTCCCGTCGAATCTGGAACGTTCTGGCAGGTATGACCCACGGGCTCACCCAGACATTGGGATCCGTCACCGTCACGTCGTACTGCAGGTTGCCGTTTTCCAGCTTCCGGAACTTTTCGATGACGTGCAGAGCGTCCGTATGCAGAAACCCATGGACCTCCGTTTTGTCGTTGTACCCGGCGGATTCAATCACGAGCGTTTCGCCTTCCCAGCGGCCGACAGCGGTTCCCATCCATGCGGGGTCGGGGTCCGCGGGAAGCGGGCGGCCATCCAGAGGGATAAAGCGGATGGCGTTCGGGTACTCGAACACCTGAATCATCATCTTCGGCGTCTGGATGAACTGCCACGGATAGGGCGTGATGTAGGTTTGCGGGATGCCCAGCGGCACGCATTCCTGCACCAGTGTCGTGCGGCCGCGGACGTCGTTGGCTGTCCGAATGATTTGAAACTTTTCGGCGCCGGGTTTCAGCGCAGGAGCCTGGGTACCCTGAGGGAGACCCGCACTGCCGTAGACTCCGCTGAAGTCCGGATGCCCATCAATTCTTCCGGCGGAGTCCGCACGAGGTGTGTTCGATGCGGGTCGCGCCACCGGCGTCCCCGCTACGGTGACCGTCACCGTCTTCGTCAACGTTGCGGTTGCGCGGAGTGTGTATGTCGTCGTTTGTGTTGGGAAGACCTGCTTGCTGCCGCGAACAGCAACGACGCCGACTTCGGGTTCGATCGTGAGTCCCCGGGTGGCTTCAGTTTGCCAGACCAGCTGGACGGCTTCACCCGGCCGTATTGTCGAAGGTCTCGCTTCGAAAGAAAGAATTCGTGGTTCGATCGCAGGTCCACGTTGCGAGAGCATGACCGAACACAGAGCCAGTCCCATAACGATGCTCGTTGCGCACTTCATATAAGGGAAACCTCCAACTTAAGGGAAACCTCCAATCGGCTGTACTGACAGATGTTATGGATGTGGCTGAATATTGCAACATTGAGTGCACCGATCAACGACAATTTGTTTCCGGCGATCTCTGATATATGGTATTGCTGCGATCCGGTAAATCGTACTCGCAATTAAGAATTTCGGAGGATCAGGTATGAAACGAACGTTGGCGCTTCTCGTCGCTCTTGGCCTGTTCGCCACCGTGGCGCCAGTCCGCGCCCATCATTCGACCGCAATGTACTCGGGATCAAAGACCGTAACCGGCAAGGTCCTGAAATTCGAGTGGACCAACCCGCATGCCCACATCTACATCGAGACAAAGGATGAGAAGGGCAACACTGTCGTATGGGACTGCGAAATGATGAGCTTGAATCATCTACGATCCTACGGCTGGACATCGAAAACGGTAAAGGTTGGCGACATTATTTCAGCGACCGGAGCCTTTGCGAAGAGTGGTGACCCCTCGATGATCGCGAGCCGGATGAAGCTGGCAGACGGCCGCGAGATCTCATCCTAGCGTCGACAATTACCGTCGATATGGAGGGCAACATGAAACGCGCGTTGAGCATCGCAACTGTCCTGACGATGGTGGTCGCCGTAGCCTGGGCACAGGCACCGCAAAATCCGCCCGCAGGCCAGCCACCGGCCGCGGGCGCCGCGACCGGACAGACAGGGCGGGGCGGCGGGGGTGGTGGCGGCGGCAGGGGTGCGATCACACCTCGAATCCTGAGCCTTCAGGTAGAACCCGCGTCGATCAAACCTGGCGAGTCTATCGTCCTGTCGTGGGCGACAGAGGCCGGCACAGGCACTATCGATCACGGCATTGGCGCGATCCCGCCTCGAGGATCCATGAAGGTCACGCCCAAGGCGACCACAACGTACACCCTGACCATGGGCGCTGGCGCTGTGACACGCTCGGTGACGGTGAATGTGGCAGGAACCACGCCCATTACGTCCTCAAGCTCTGATGCCGCAGAAAAGCCCATAGCGCGCATCGATGGCAAACCGGACTTTTCCGGAATCTATGGCTTCACCGGGATGTACGCACTCGGAGGAGGCGGGCGAGGACGCGGAGGAGCCGGTGCAGGCGCCGCTCCCGCACAACCGCCATCGCCTTACGCCAATCTTCCGACCCAGCCCACGTTGAAACCGGGCGTGGAAAACCGGGCGACTCCGAATCCGGCCGGCGGAACATCCGACTGTCTCCCGCTTCCGGCAGACACAGCGTTCGGCGTGCCTTATCCATTCCAGATTTTCCAGAACAAGAAATACGTGATCTTCATCAATGAGTATCCAGGAACGTTCCGCATCATTCCCATCGATGAACCTCATACGGCCGATGCGGATCCTACGTGGATGGGAGATTCTGTCGGGCGGTGGGACGGCGATACGCTGGTGATCGACACCATCGCCTACAACGGAAAACATTCCATCGGAGGCATCCAGCAGCCCAGTGAAAGCTTCCGCACTATCGAGCGCCTCACGCGGACCAGCGCCACCGGCATCTTCTACGAGATCATTTACGAGGATCCGGAGAAGGCAACCGGCCAGTGGAGATCGACACGCACGTTCACTGCAGATACACGCCCGGCCGTCAACAAGGTCATGGAATTCATCTGCGAGAACAATCGCAACTATCTGCCGCTGTTTGGTCCCGATGGGCCACCCGCCCCGCAGCAGGGGGGACGCGGAGCCCGCGGACAGGAGTAAATTTTAAATTTTGAGATTGGACGAATCCTGCATTTCAAATCCGAAACTGGAAATCTTAAATTGGACCGCCTACCGATAGGCTTAAGTCCAATCTGAGATTTCCAGTTTCGGATTTGAAA
>DASTBJ010000297.1:0-6115 GCA_035712125.1 Terriglobia bacterium | reverse complement strand
TTCCATAGGGCGCGGCGCTTCCCATCAGCGCCACCCTCATACGGCGCCGCATGCAAAGCGCCTTGACACATTCGGCGGTGATGCCCTTTGCCCCTCCAGTGACCAGGAGCACATCCTGCGAGGCAAACTCCAGAGACGGGGCGGGCTGCATCTGGTGCCGCAGAAGCGGCCGAAGCCGGGGCACCATGCGCTGCCCCGTGATGGTGTATGCGGCTTCGACAAAATCGCCTCCGCGCTCGAGTTCGTCCAATAGCAATCCGCCGACGATGTTCGGATCGACCGCAGGCTCAAGATCCATCACGCGCATTTCGATGCCGGGATTCTCTAACGACCAGCTCTTCATAAACGCGGAGCAGGCCGGCTGCTGACTCCACTGGCCCGGACCGGATCCGTGTCCGAGCTGCGTTCCACTGCGCATCACGACTGCGAAAAAGGACGGACCCGAGCTCGCGGCGTCCACGCTGACGCCGGAAAGCTTGCCGATGCTCCTCAGAAATGTCTTTGCGGTTTCCAACAGCTGTCCCGGCAAGCCCCAGAGGCTCGCTTCAACATCGCCCGCCGCCATATCCTCGATGTCCGCTTCGTCTTCCTGAGTCGGCGCCAGAAAAATGCAGCCGCGTAGCGCAACGGCATGCGCCGACCTTATTTGATCAAAGTCGACACGCTCCACGGTGAATCCACAGCTTTCGAGGTACTCGCGCAGCGGCTCGGCCACTGGATCCTCGCTACTTGCGACCAGCAGCACACAACCCGCGGTGAGCACTCGCTGTGACTCGCGGAGCCCCTCATGGACCATCGTCGTCTCGAATACACGAACCCAAGGCGTCGTGGAGTCCAACTGTGGTTCTTTGGCGCCGGAAACGTCCTGACCTTGCTGGCGATGCACGTCGACGATGCGCTCGGCGATCACGCCGAGTGGCAAAGGAAAAAGAGGGCTGAGGTCCGATCTAACACGAATGCTTCCCATCGCCTCGGCAATCACTTCTGCCGCCTTGATGGAGTCGAGATTCAGGTCATCTTGCAACAGTGTGGTGCGATGAATGAGCTCTTCGGGATAGCCGAATCGCTCCCGGATAAAGCGCTGAATCTGCAGGAAGAGCCGATCGGCACTCCACACGCTCCCGGCGGTTTCCGCAGGTACGCTGGGGACGGCGGCGCGGGTCTGCACCGCCGGCGCCTCGGGCATGCCCAGGTCAACAGTAATGTCGGTTTTGAGGCGCAAATTCAGCGGCTCGACCGGCGTCTCGCAAGGAGACCCGATGAACTTTGGTTCGTATGGCAAACGAAACGTTCGGAAAAATCGATTTTCGAACAAGCGCTGCGGCATGATCGGCAAGCCGCTGACATAGAGGTAGCCCAATGCATGCAACCAGCCTGACCAATCTGCCTGCGTGCCGCCGTCCGTGAAAAAAACAGGTGGCCCGGACTCTCCCAACACTCGTTGAGTCAATCCAAACAGCGCACTCCCCGGCCCAATCTCAACGAAGACTTCCGCCTGCTCCTTCACTGCGGTGCGCACAGCAGCCTCAAACTTCACAGGAAGCACAATCTGATTGCACAAGTGCTCCGGGAATGAACGGGTTTTGTCGATGGCTTCGCCCGTGACGGTCGAAATCATCAGCCGTGTCGGCGACTCGAAGCGAGCCCCGCGCAGAGCATCGCGCAGCAACTCTTGCGCGGGCTCCATCATTTTTGAATGAAACGCGCCGGACACTTCCAGGCGGGTTGCGGAAACGGAGCGATCGACGCAACGTGCGTAAAGCGCTTCGATAGCCGGCAGATCGCCCGACACCACCGTTTGGGCAGGTGCGTTGTAGTTTGCGATGGTCAAGTAGCCGGCAATGCCCGCGCAGAGCGCCTGCGCCTTCTCCGGAGATTCATTGATGCTCAACATGCCGCCCGGCGCGGCCGATATGTTGTGCATGGCCGCACCTCGAAAAGCGGCAAGCCGCAGAGCATCCAGCTTCGTGATGATGCCTGCGCTCCAAAGCGCGGTGTATTCGCCCAGACTATGGCCGACGACCACATGTGGATCGACACCCAGATAGTGCAGCACCTCCGTGGTTGCCATCGAGGCGGCAACGATCGCCGGCTGCGCGATATTGGTCGCTCGAAGCGTGCTGCTCCAGGTGTCCCACTTTTTTGGTTCGGCCCAGAAGTCGTCGTGAAAAATATCGTCGGACAGCCGATGCGAAAGGAGATCCTCGAGTTCGTCGTCGCATGTTTGCCAGTGTGTGCGAATGAAGGGATACCGGTCGCGCCAGCGGCGACCCATGTCGAGATATTGCGAGCCTTGTCCCGGGTACAGGAAGGCGACTCGCGGCGCTCGACGCGCTCGCCGAACAAAAATGCCGTCGCGTGCCCGAACCAGGTCGATATCACCAGGGCTCGACGTCTTGTTCGCAAGATGCGCCAGCACTTGCCCCAGCTTTTCATGAAGCGAGTAAGGGGTTTCTGCGACGACCGCCATTCGCAACGGCCGCGTCGATGCGTTCTGCGCGGAATACGCAGCCAGATCCACCAATTCCGCATGGCAAAGCCGCTTTGCGACCGGCAACAGTTCCGCCACTTTCGCCGTCAGGTCCGCGACGTTATCGGCCGTCAGGAGAAAGAGCTCAGCGTTCTGGTAAGACTGAAGTAGATAGTCCGCGTTGATCCGCGAGGCGGTATCTGCATCCGTGCTGTCGTGGCGTTCGACGGTGATATGCGTGTTGATACCGCCAAAACCCGCAGAGCTCACTGCCGCGCGATTGCCCCTGGCGCCCTTCCATTGACGGCCGCGAACCAGGGGATGCACATGGGTCGTGCTCTTGAAGAGCTCATTGGGCACGGCCAGCCCCATCGTGGGCGGCTGAACCTGGTGATAGACCGAGAGCACCGCTTTGATGAATCCCGCAACGCCGGCTGCCGCCTTCGTGTGGCCAATGATGGATTTGATGGACCCGATGCCGCAACGATGCTCCGCGGTAGCACCGTGGCGCACTTTGGCTTCCAAAAATGTTTGCAGCTCGACTTTGTCGCCGACAGGAGTGCCTGTGCCGTGACCTTCGATCAATTCGACGTCTGCGAACGAGTACCCTGCCATGTAATAGGCGCGATCGACCGCCAACTTTTGCCCGGAAACGCTGGGTGCGGTAATTCCGCCACGACCATCAGAGGAATAGCCGACGCCGCGCACGATGCCGTAGATGCGATTGCCGTCACGCACAGCATCTTCCATTCGCTTCAGAACCACGATGCCGCAGCCCTCTCCGGGCAGGAATCCACTCGCGCGCTGGTCGTAGACGCGAATGTCGCTATCCGTCAGCGCGCCGACCTTTGCAAACCCGACGAGCTCGAACGGGTCCAGGCTGATGTCGATTCCGCCCGCGAGTACGAGATCGCACAGATGCTGTTGCAGGCCGATGCAGGCTTCCTGAATGGCAAGTAACGACGAGGAGCAGGCTCCATCAACCGTATACCCGCCACCCTGGAAGTCAAAATAGTTGCAGATACGTCCTGCGATGGTGTTCGCCAGTCCACCCGCAAGGTTGTCTTCATTGACCGGCGGAAACGGTCGCTTGTATCGCTCCTCCACCCTGGACAACACTTGCTCCCGGTCCTTTCCGACAACGCCGAGACTGTCCAGCAGCTCGACAAACACCCTCCGCGCATACGGCCAGCGATATCGAACCAGATTGGCGCGACTCGTCTCGCCGGCCAGCGTATTGCCGAGAATCACCGCGGTCTGCGCGCGAGGCGGATCGGCGATATCCGCGTTCTCAAGCGCCTCCTTGGCGACGGTCAACGCCAGCCACTGTGCAATGTCCGTGGCTCTGTACGTCGACTGTGGAATGCGAAAAGCGCTCGGATTGAATTCGAAGCCTTCGAGCAGCGCTCCATGTTTACAGTATGTTTTGTCCGGCTGGTTGCGATCCGGATCGTAATAGTCGTCGAGTAGCCAGCGCTGCGGTGGCATCTCGCGAAAGTACCTGCGACCCGCGAGAATATTCTCGTACAACTCAACGGCGGAGTTGGCGCCCGGATACCGACACGCGATGCCGACTACTGCAATTTCCATGTTGCCTCACTGCCGACGTTCACGAGCCGTCCTTCAAGAGTCGGGCGACCATCGACTCAAAATAATCCACGGTCTTGATGCCAAAAGTTGCCTGGGCATCGACCAGCCGGCCGTTGCGAACCCGCGCAATGAAGAAGGTCGGCGTACCGAACACCTTGCTTTGTCGTGCCATGTTCCGATGCGATAACAATTGAGCCTGCGTGTGCGCAGAGTTTTCGCAGCGGGCGAAGGACGCTGCTTCCAGCCCCAGGGCTGCCGCTGCCGCGTCGATCTTCCTGCGATCGATCTCGGCGCCCTGAAAGAGCAGCTGATACATCGGTAGCGTCGCATTGGCCTGCGCGGCACATAGCAGCGCGATCGCACCGATCTCCGAGCTGCGCTCCCCGTCAGGTGGCAGCTGCACGAAGAAATACCGCACCTCACCCGCATTCACATACTTCTCGAGGAGTAGAGGCAGTACGTCGCTGGCGTGGCGCCGACAGTAAGGACAACCGAATTCAGAGAACTCCACGATCGCAACGGGCGCGTCCGCGCGCCCCAGGCTCGGAAAAGCCGGATTCGTGACGTCGAAGCCAGCTTTCATCGCGCTCCGCGGCACAGGTCGCGGAGATTGAGCGAGGAGCTGAGCGCTGCCCGCGAAAATCAGCAAGAGACCGAGCAGCGTTGAAGTCCTGGACACAAACGCTCCGCGAGCGGGGTAGTTGGTTCGAGGACGAGTGTCGTGAGCAGCTCCCGCCTCGACAATCGTTCGAAGTACTCAGCGCGAAAGAGCTATTACGGATTTTCACCGCCCGACCTATATCTACCGCCCACTCGCAAAACCCAAGGGAGACATCGCATGGAAACCACAACCTGGAATACCTGGCAGGGCGCCGCTTTGATGGCCTTGGTGCTCACGGCTCTTCCGCTTCAGAAATCGCTGGCGCAAGGATGCGTTCCGGCAAAGGGCGCTGGCATCTCCAATGCGCAGATTGCGGCGCATGACGGGGACGGCGAAGGGAAGTTCTACGCTTCAACCGCCTATCGCTGGCTGCACTCAGATCGACATTTCGTGGGTTCGGAAGAACAGAAGGAGCGTCAGCGCGAAGGCAGCGAGGTCATCAACGACTCACACTACGTGGACTTTTCCTTCACTTACAAATGGAATTCCCGTTACAGCACGACACTGGCCATTCCCCTCGTGAAGCACGACCGATCGTCGGTCGTTCGCGATTCACAGCGAACCATCTTGAAGCGGTATCACACTCAGTCCTCGGGGCTCGGAGACATACGACTCCTCACCGACATGTGGATCGTCGATCCGGCGAAGGATTCGCGGGGCAATGTGCTCGTGGGCCTCGGCATTGAGCTGCCGACCGGCAAGAAGGATGTGCAAGACACCTTCGAGGTCTACAACGCAGCTACGCGCACCATCGGCACGGAGCGTCGAAACGTGGACCAGTCCATTCAACCTGGCGATGGAGGCTACGCGGTGCTGTTCGACGTCTATGCGTACCGACATATGACCGACAGGTTCACTGGATTCTTCAACGGTTCGTACAGCGTGACGCCGGAGGAGAAAAACGGCGTGCTCACCCGGCGCGGGAATCCCTTCGAAGCGGAGATGTCCATCATGGATAGCTTCATCGCGCGCGGCGGCGTCGAATTCAAGCCGGCCTCGCAGCGCGGCCTCATATTGAGCCTGGCAGCGCGCGTGGAGGGTGTGCCGGTGAACGATCTCGTCGGCGGCAGCGAAGGCTTTCGACGCCCTGGTTACTCCATCTCCGTCGAGCCGGGTGCCGTCTTCTCACGCAGTGACTGGACCGCTTCGCTCTACGTGCCCCTCTCTATCTATCGAAACCGCACACGAAGCGTTCCCGACAAGCAGTTTTCGGCGCAGACCAACACTTTCCGGCAGGGTGACGCGGCATTTGCCGATGCGCTGGTTCAGTTCGCGTTCAACAAGAGCTTCTGACCTGGATCCCGGAATCGCAGCCTGACCGAGACATGCGACGCAAACTCAATATCGCGCTCGGCGCGATACTCGGGATCGCTTCGCTCGGTTGGATCGGCGTC
>DASTBJ010000296.1:0-2829 GCA_035712125.1 Terriglobia bacterium | reverse complement strand
AGGTAGCTGACCACGTCGGCGATCTCCTGCGGTGTCAGCGTGTTTCTGTAAGACGGCATGGGAGACGGCAGGAATCCATACTCCTTGAGGTCCTGCTTCCAGTAAGACATCAGCTTGTCGGTGTTGTCGCGCATCTGTACGGAAAACGTGTCCTGATTGAGAAGTGTTCCGCGGGCCGTGACGTTCGCCTTTGTCACGACCTGATAGATGCGGTATTCAGCAGCCATTTCCGCGCTGGGATCAAGGAGCGAGCGCTCGAGCTGCTGCGGATTGGGAGCGCCACGTCCGCCTCGACCGCCGGCGGCTGCCGCTGCAGGGACACCGGCTGCAGGGGCGCCGGCTGCGGGGGCGCCGCCCCGCGGGGCACCCGCTTGTCCGCCTCGGCCACCTCGACCGCCACCACCTGCTGCCGGAGGAGCACCGGCCGCTTGAGGAGCACCCGCCGCCGCGGCGCCCGCGGCTCCGCGCCCACCTCGACCTCCGGCCTGTCCTGCGAGATCAGGGCCGGAGTTACCGCCAACGCCATTGGTCGGATGGCAACTCACACAGTTCCCCTTGCCCTCCACGATCGTCTTGCCGCGCTCGGGATCTCCCGTCAGCGATCCGATCACGGATGCGTTTGCCAGGCGCCCGCCCGGCATGGATCGGACGAACGCAACAATGGTGTTTGCCTGCGCTTCAGAGAATGGATTGCCGGGCATTCCGGTGTTGGGCACACCGTTACGGATGATGCGGATCAGGTCATCGTCGGTGCGTGCAGTCTTGAAGGTTGCCTTGCTGAAGTCGATGCCGGTGATCCTGTCTCCGTTCTCGCCATGGCAGCCCCCGCAACTGCTTTCATACAGTTTGGCGCCCGCGTCGATCTCTGCCTGCGTGTAGCTGTGTTGCTGCGCGAGAATCGCCGTTCCGAGAGCCAGTAGTGTTCCCATCACCACGACAAGAATCCGAGTCCGAGTAGGCATTTTTGTCCGCCGCCTTTCCATCAGTCTGCTCAATACAGTGAAGTCCAAACGGTGATACTACCAGACAAGAAATTAGTGACAGAGAGCTAATTCCTTATTTTGAGAAGTTCTGCTTCTCGGATGAGGGCCCGGTTTGAATGACGGCCGAAATCCGACGGGTATGCCAACAGATGCGGCAGAGTAGTCAAGGCATCCCGGTAACCGCCGAGGTGAACGTGCATGTCCCATAGACCGGGAATTAAGAACTTCCCGGCGCCGTCAACAGTCACCGCGGTCGGAGGGATCTGAACGTTGCTGGATCTGCCGACGCAGGTGATTCGTCCTGCATTTACGACGACCGTCATGTTGGGATGCGGCTCTCAGCCCGTCGCGTCAATGACCGTGACACTCGTAATGGCTATAGGAATCGATTGGGCTGCACCGGCATGAACAGCAACTGCCGTCAGAAGAGCCAAAATAAGAGCGAGTACTCTTTTCAAGGTCGAACCTATCTGGCGTAATAACGTTTTAAGCTGCGCCGCCCTGGAACTCTTCGACGAGAACCATGCTGAC
The DNA here is from genome assembly GCA_035712125.1 of Terriglobia bacterium. Lineage (GTDB taxonomy): Bacteria > Acidobacteriota > Terriglobia > 20CM-2-55-15 > 20CM-2-55-15 > DASTBJ01. Next base: position 1,315 of record DASTBJ010000296.1, on the reverse strand, counting down.
ATTCTTCGTGGACGCCTGCCGGATTCGCTTTGCTTCCTGATAGTCGGGATCGTTGTACAGGCCGAGGGCTGCCTCCTTCGACGGGAAGCGGATGATCGCGTTCATCGTGCGCGCCGTTCCTTCTACAAGAAAGCCTGCTGTATCGGACGCCAACACGACGCCCCCGTATTTTGGCAGAAGCGCCAACACCAGGGGCGGGTACTTTTGAAACTCCTTCAGGTCGGTGATGTCGTAACTTCCGATGTAGAAAATCGCCATGGCACTCTCCTCTGTCAGACTGTTACAGACCGGCAGTCCGGAGACGGCGAATATGGCCGTTAAATCATGGTAAGCGAAGTTCGCGCTCCAACCGCCGGGAGATATCGAACGAGAGTGCTCATTTTTTTGGCTAATCGATGCGACGCAGGGTGCGCTCCCCAGCATAGAAGCATTCGGCCTGGCAAAGTCCGGCTCTGCCGATTGTCAATGCTGAATTGAGCGACTGTCACCGCATAAAACAGACCGGGAATGCATCCGAACAAGACGCGGCGCGTGTCGTTGATGAAGTTAACCCTGAATATGAGTTTCATTTCCCTGCTTGAGCTTGCAAATGTGGACGCAAGTTCTCGAGAAGATTTGACGATGGTTCTTTCCGACGACTCCTCAAGGCTTGTGAGTGCTCAGTGCTTTGGGTTAGGTTTGTATTATCGATTTCTTCCAATGCGTTCGACCCCAAAGCCCGCGGCGTTCGCCACTGATGAGCACAAGGAGTACAATCATGAAACCAAAGAACACGATCTGCCTGTGGTTTGACAAGGACGCGCATGAGGCGGCGCGCTTCTACGCCGCGACCTTCCCGGACAGCAAAGTGATCGCTGTCCACAAAGCGCCGGGTGACTACCCGAGCGGAAAACAGGGCGATGAGCTAATGGTCGAGTTCACCGTTTTCGGCATTCCCTGCCTTGGTCTCAATGGCGGTCCGGAGTTCAAGCACAGCGAGGCGTTTTCGTTCCAGGTCGCGACGGAGAATCAGGAAGAGACGGACCGCTACTGGAACGCGATCGTCGGCAATGGCGGCAAGGAAAGCCAGTGCGGTTGGTGCAAGGATCGCTGGGGTATCTCCTGGCAGATCACCCCGCGAGTGCTGATGGATGCGCTTGCGGCTGGTGGCGGCGAGGCAAAACGTGCCTTCGAGGCGATGATGCCGATGAAAAAGATCGACGTCGCGACGATCGAGAGAGCGCGGCGAGGCTGAAGGCATCCGATTACCTACGGGCCGAGTGTGACGGGGATCCAGCCACGGATTTGAAACAGTCTGGCGACGGAGGGGAAGGCG
>DASTBJ010000295.1:0-5186 GCA_035712125.1 Terriglobia bacterium | reverse complement strand
CCTGCGGGATCAATCCTTTATCTTCTTTCACCGGCGAGCAACCCCCGGACTGCATGACCTGGTCACGGGCCTCTGCCGCGATGCCGGTTTCACTCTCAATGTAGTGCACGAAGTGGACAGCATCACCGCAAGTCTGACTCTGGTTCGTGCGAATCTCGGCCTCGCGTTTTGTGTGGCCGGCGTGGAAACAAAGTCGCAGGGCGTCGTTTTCAGACCGCTCCAGGATCCGCAGCCCTGCATCCAGTACTCGATGGTTTACAAGCGTGAATCACAATCTCGAGCTTTGGATTCTTTCATGAACGTCGTGCGCGAGGTTGTTCGGAAGGGCCGCTGAGTTCACTGCTGGAGGAGGAGACCCTGCATTTGTTCCTCAAGGCATATAGACTGACCCCCATGAAACCGGCATTCGCATCAGTCGTGGTCCTGGCCTCGTTGCTTGTAGTCGGGGCCCAAACGCCTGCAGGCACGCCTTTTCGTATCGAAAAACTGGACCCGGCACTCGACGAAGTCATCGCGTCTGATGCAAAGCTCGAAACACTTGGCGAACACTTCGCGTTAACAGAAGGTCCGGTATGGATCCCTGCGGCTGGCGGGGAACCGGGACACCTGCTCTTCAGTGATAATGCTGCGAATGTGATCTATAAGTGGGCTGCGAACAGCCCGCTGTCGGTCTTTCTCGAAAACAGCGGATACACGGGCCGCGATACGAGCAACGTTGGTGCGCAGACCATTGCGGGCCGTGTTGCGATCCTGCTGATCGGATCGAATGGTTTGGCGCTCGACCCACAGGGACGGCTTGTGGTCACCGCGATGACCGACCGCACCGTCTATCGGCTGGAGAAAGATGGAACGCGGACGGTCCTCGCCGATCGATTTGAGGGAAAGCGATTCAACGGTCCCAACGACATTGTCGTCAAATCGAACGGGTCGATCTACTTCACGGACACGGTCTGGGGCCTTCGCGGCGCCGCACAAAGCCCGCAGCGAGAACTGCCGTTCAGCGGTTTCTTTCTGATCAAAGAAGGTAAGGTCGCACTTCTTGGCGGAGATCGCGACACGCCCGGCGCAGCCCCGAACGGGATCACTTTGTCTCCGGACGAAAAGTATCTTTATGTGACTGCAGGCAGCCGTCGCACGATGCGTTACGAAATTCTTCCGGACGACACGGTAGCCAACGGCAAAGTATTTGTCGAAGACGGCATCGACGGCATGCGCGTTGATACCCGAGGCAACCTGTATACCACCAGCGGAGGCACGCCCGGACGCATCCAGATCAATTCTTCAGAGGGCAAGCCTATCGGCCGTCTGCATCTACCCCAACCGGCGGGTGAGCCGCGGGCACGCGTGTGCGCCACAAATGTCGCCTTTGGCGACGACGATGATCGAGGGCTCTACATCACGGCATGCACGCACGTGTTCAAGGTTCGTACCAGGATTGCGGGAATCCGGCCCGGCCAGCCACGTCGTTAGGCATTCGCGAATAATTGCCGGTGAGCCTGAGGCGAGTTAGGATGCGCGTGTGTTTCGCTGGTTCAATCGGAAAGACACCCCTTCTACACCACCGCTCGGCGCCGTCACGCGCGACCTTCGAGGCGACGAGTGGCACATTGAGCTGGACCTGACACCTCAGGTCCTTAAACTCTCCATTCCCGAAGACACGGGCTGGCAAGAAAGCGATGAGCTTGCGCCCACTCTCCGGGATCTGATGCGCCGCGGTTTCAAGGAATCGCGCTTCATCTCCGCCTCGATGCTTGCCCTCAAGGCCAAACTCTTTGACGACGGTCTTTACGCTGCGGCTGAGGTCGCGATGCAGCCGGCCAAGGCAACGCTGCTGACCCGACTCCTTAACTCCACGCCCGTCATAGACGCAGCTGCTCGGCTCGGCGGAATGGACATCCCGAATTCCCCCGATGTCGACAGAATCACGCAGGAATTTCTCGATAACGATCTCGAATCAAAACCGATCGGCTTCTACACCTGGAACGACGAACTGCGACGCATTTTTCAGCAGGATCGGCTGCTTGGGCGGCGCCTCGAGTCGCGTGACATCGCAGCGTTGACAGGAGCACTCGACGCGGACCCCAGCGCAAAGGCAGCCTACCTGTCACATCTCAGCACCGTTTCGCGATTGACCAACCCTGCGGATGCCGCTACCCCAGGGTTGTTCAGCTCAGGTGGCGCCTGTTTTTTCCCCCCTTCACGATCTTACGAGTCCGATCTTATCCAGAGGGTGTACGGCGAGCGTCCGATTCCTGACGGATTCTCGCTGGCACAGGAGATCGTGAATCGAGTTCGAGACGGTTCACTTAATTTTGACCCCGCTGAAAAATCCGGATGGTATGACTTTCAGACCTGGGCATTGGAACCGTTAATCGTTCCCGAACGAATGCCCGAGGCCGCTCGGCTCCGAACGAATGACCGCTACCGCCAACAACTGGAAGAGTTGTTTAAGGCTGTCCTCTCGCTGACACGAGAAACCCACCTAAAGGTGGTGAAGATCCCGATGGTGGGCGCCGCCATGCCGTTCTGGCAAGAACAGAGGGTTGCCGTCGATGTCGAGCCCGAGTTAACGGTAGAGCCGTTACGCACCTATTACGAACGGCGCGCGAAAACGTACGAATTCGTTCGCAGCATCCTTGAATGCATCGGCCCATGCGAGCCGTCTCTGCGTCCGGACCATCCCCACGTACGCTTGATGAAGACCTGGCAGACGTGACCGCTACTTTCCGCGGTGCCGCTGCTGTTGCCGCCCACGAACTCGGCATGGAACCGGAAACCGGGCCTCAGGCCGCCCGATTCCGCGATTGGGCGCGAAAACCGGATGACTTCGGCGACATCCGCATGATGGTGCCGATCTTCTACGACGTCGGCCGTGCCAGGACGAAGGTTTGGGCGATCCTTGGCTGGGCGATGCGGCCTCTCTTTATCTCCTTTGTAACCCCACCGAAAGCGCACATCCGTCGGGGATCGCCTCGCATTGATTGGGTGCCAGCATACAAAGACATTCCTTACCCCGTTTTCGCCGAAACGTACGTCTCTCGCCTTCTCGATCGCGATGAGTACCGCGCTCATTGCGACCGCTACAAAACAGCAGAACGGATCCTCGCCCATCTATGAATTACGAACGATTTTGGGCAGCGTCGATGCGCCCCTGGTGCCACATTGTCCGCCAACCGCTTCGGGTTGTCCCTGCGGCGGCGCTTGCGCGGTGATGGTGGTGGCGAAAAGGACCGCTTCTATCTCTTGTCGAAAGCACGGTTTCATCGAATAATCGCTTACCACATCCGAAACGAGGCTTCGACGATTCGATTCTTGCGGGAAAGGCAGGAGAGTGAGAAGGCTACTTGCACAGATCGCCATAGCAACACTGATAGGCATTGTGCCAACCCCTGCATCAAGTCAACCGGTCACGTTAAGCCAGGACCATACGATCCATACAAACCCTCCGGGCGAGAATAATAAGTCCATCTACCAGCCCACTCCAGAGCAACGGGCCTTAGGTATCTATCAACCCTGGAGTGACGCCGACATCGAGTTCATGACCGGAATGATCCCTCATCACGCGCAAGCCGTCATCATGGCTGGATGGGCAGAATCCCACGGTGCGCGTAAGGACATCCGGATCCTCTGTGAACGGATGGTTGTCGGCCAGGCCGATGAAATCCTGTCGATGCAGACATGGTTGAAAGATCGTGGCCTGCCGGTACCCGATGGAAAGTCGACACGCATACGAATGAAGATGGGCGGCATGGAGCACGACATGTTGATGCCCGGCATGCTTTCGGACGAGGAAATGGCTGCACTGGACAATGCCCGAGGCGCGGAGTTCGACCGGCTGTTTCTCACCGGGATGATGAAGCACCATCAGGGCGCGATCGACATGGTCGACGAACTGTTCAAGGCCTATGGTGCAGCACAGGATGACGTGATTTATAAGTTTGCATCGGACGTTCACACCGATCAGACGATTGAGATCGAGGTCATGCGGAAGATGCTCGAATCCATGAATTGACGCGTGGGGTTGGCCCGACGCTAAGTGCGCGGTTTCATAATTACGATCACATCTTCGCATTTACGAAACGCTGTACTAAGAAATTGAGGACGCTCTTATGAAATCTGCAAAGCGTATTTCCGGTTTGCTTGCCCTTGCCCTGACATTAGGTTTCGCGTCGCTGATAGCGGCTCAGGAGCCGCAGGCGCCGCAGGAACCGCCGGACCCACTGGACAACACACCGCCTCCAGCGGAGGGTGCACGTGGTGGCAACAGGGGCAACGCTGGCGCGCGCCCCACTCCTCCCCCGCCACCGCCGGCCGTGATGCCTGCGCCCGTGACTCCGATCGTTTCGATGACAGCGCCGAGTCCGGATCCACGCGTTGGCCTGACCGCCGGCCGCTGGGATGCGGGGCAGGCCGCCTGGAACATGCGCATGATCTCGACAACGCCGCCGAGTGACGCTTCCGCGGGTGCGACCCACTCTGACCTGGCCTTCATCGGCAAGTACGTGGTGCAGGGGAACTACAACGGATTCGAGATCTGGGACATCTCCAATCCGGAGAAGCCTGTGCTCGCGAATGCCTACATGTGCCCGGCATCGCAAAATGACGTTTCGGTTTTCGGGAATCTGCTTTTCATGTCATCGGAGGCAACGAACAGCCGACAGGACTGCCAGTTTGGCGGCGTTCCGGACCGCATTAGCGAGAACCGCGTGCGAGGCATTCGCGTCTTCGACATCACTGACATTAAGAATCCAAAGCTGGTAACAAGCGTTCAGACTTGCCGTGGCTCGCACACGCATACCGTCGTGACGCAGCCGGGTGATCGGAACAACGTTTACATCTACGTTTCGGGTACCGCGGGCGTGCGTCCGGGAGAAGAACTCCAGGGATGCAAGGACGGCCCGCGTGACGATCCCAATTCGTCGCGATTCCGCCTTGAAGTGATCAAGGTACCGCTGGCGAAGCCGGCTGCTGCCGCGGTTGTGAGTTCGCCACGCATCTTCAGTAATCTGCCGGTGGCGCCCAGGAATGAGGAGCGCGCGAAGCAGGATGCGGCGGACCGTGCCGCCGCCCAGGCTGCACAACGCGGGGGTGCCCAGGGTGCGCGAGGGGAGCAAGTGGAACAAGCGGGTCAACCGGGACAAGGCGCACCAGGCGGACAGGCTGGACAGGCTGGACAGGCAGAAGGA
>DASTBJ010000294.1:0-11164 GCA_035712125.1 Terriglobia bacterium | reverse complement strand
CATGATCCGCCGACCGAGAAAGAGCTGACGGCCATGAATCGAGCCGTCAAAACGAAACTGGCCCCCGCGGTGCACCGCCTTAATCAGGAGAAGTTCACCATGGCGTTTGGCAGCGGCGGTACGATGACGTCCCTTGCCGGCATCGATGCGCGCCTGACCGGCGAGCCCCACCGCGAATCGCTCTACGTGCTCCGCCGGGCGCGCCTGAAGAGCCTGTATGACCTCCTGCGTACCCAGCATCTGAAAGATCGGGTAGCCCTGATCACCGACGATCAGAGACGAGCGGACATCCTTGTCGCCGGATCTGCGGTACTACTGGCGATGATGACTGCACTGAAGCTCGACTATGTGTTCGTCTCCTCGCGCGGGCTTCGGGACGGCCTGATGGTCGACCTCCTTCAGAAGGAACACAGTGGGTACAACGGCGGCTGGATGGAAACGGCGAGCCGCTCGGAATCCATTGAGGAGTTTGGCGAAAAGTACAATTACGATAAAGCGCACTGCCAGCAGGTATCCAGGCTGGCGGTTCGGCTGTTCGAACAATTGCGGGAACTCCACGGGCTGCCGGACCGCTACGTGAAGGTCCTTCATGCCGCCGCGATGCTTCACGACATTGGTCTGTTCATCGCGTACGAAAAGCATCACAAGCACTCCTACTATCTGATAAAGAGTTCGGGCCCGACGTCGTTCGACAGCGCCGAACTGGATTTGATCGCCAATATCGCGCGTTATCATCGGAAGGCGCATCCCAGCCCGAAGCATCTTCCGTTCAGCCAGCTCTCCTCGCTTCAGCAGGACGTCGTACGCAAGCTCAGCGCGATTTTGCGCGTGGCCGACGGCCTGGACTTCGGCCGACAGGGCAAGATCGAAGGTCTGGAATGCCAACCCAACGGAAAGACGCTGTCTATTCGGCTTGAGGGAAAGGGTGACCTGCGCGATGAGATCCGGTCAGCAACGCACAAGGCAGAATTGATGAACGAAGTTTATTCATTGGAGACGAAATTCGAATGAAAGGTTTCGAGCTCTGTTTCTTTCGCCACGGGATCGCTGTGGACAGGGAAGATCCCACCGTGACTTCAGATACGGATCGGCCGCTCACAGAGGAGGGTACGCGCAAGACTCGTGACGCAGCCGAAGGATTGAAGCGCATGGACCTGGACTTCGACATGATTCTTACGAGCCCGTGGCTGCGCGCGAGTCAGACAGCAGCAATCCTGGCGGAAGTTCTGATGCTATCCACGCCGGAAACAATGGTTGAACTGGAAGGGGACCGTACCCCCGAGGAACTCGTGAAGGCCCTCGCGAATCGTCATGGCAAACGAACGCTGCTAGTCGGCCACGAGCCCTTGCTCAGCGCCACCGCCGTCCACCTCCTCGGCGGCGAATGGTCCATGGATTTGAAGAAGAGTGGCGCATGCCTGGTTTTTGTAGACGGGCTGCCGGCAAGAAAGCCCGCCACGCTGCTGTGGCACCTGACGTCACGCCAGTTGCGATGGATGGCGAAATAGCCGCCTACCCTATTAGGGGATTGAACGGAGTCTTTTGCACCGAGTAGACTCGCGCCCGTGATGTCTTTCACAACATGGCTGGAGACCACGATGCTGAGCGTCTGGGTGCGCGAGTCTCCAACCATGTTCGCTTTTCCCTTCATTCTCGTTGTTCACGCGTGGGGAATGGGCCTGCTCGCCGGTGCGAACGCAGCCGTGGATCTGCGTATCCTGGGATTCGCCCCGCGCGTTCCCCTCTCCGCGATGTCGAAGTTCTATCCCGTCATGTGGTTCGGCTTCGTCATCAACGCAGTCTCCGGCCTGTTGTTGCTGATTGGCTATCCCACGAAAGCGCTGACGAACCCCGTCTTCTATTTGAAGCTGCTTTGCATTACGGTTGGAATGATTCTGATGTCCTGGGTTCGGCGAAGAGTGTTTCCCAGGGATGCGCCTTTGACCGGCAATATCAAAGCGATGGCGGCTCTTTCATTGCTGGTCTGGGCGGGCGCCATCGTCTCAGGACGGCTCCTTGCCTATACCTGCAAGCACCTTCTCGGAGACATGAAATGCTAGACGAAAGCCTCCGGGAACTGGCGCGCTGGCTGTCGCACACATCGCTGGCTTCCTTTATGAGCGGAGCCTGGGAATGGCCGATTGCGGAGAGCCTGCACTTTATGGGCTTGTCGATGCTGATCGGGACGGTCGGGATCTTTGATCTTCGACTGCTTGGCTTTGCCAAAAGGATTCCGCTGTCCGCGCTGCATCGGCTGATTCCGTGGGGCATCGGCGGGTTTGTGGTGAACATGTTGACCGGAATCTGCTTTTTGACTGCAGCCGCCGATCAGTACATGTACAACCCCGCTTTTCATCTGAAGATTCTTTCCATGGCGATCGCGGGCGTGAACGTGATGCTGTTTTACACCACGATGTTCAAAAAAGTGAGGACCCTGGGGCCGGGGGAGGATGCCCCTATGCCGGCGCGGATAATCGGCGGGGTGTCGCTCACATGCTGGTTGAGCGTGATTGCCTGCGGTCGGCTGCTAACATTCTATCGCCCGCCGTCGTTTCACTGGTGTTTTTGGTGCTGACGGGGGAAGTGCATTCCTCTAGGTCCGCACCTGACATTGGAGAAACCGGTTGCGGATGTGCTTACGTGATTCCTACTAGTCCCTTGCCTCGGTCTTGATTCTCCTCGTTCGCACCGCCCCCGCCAGTTCCTCTAGCGTCGCAACCGTGTCTTCCCAGCCGATGCAAGCGTCCGTGATGCTCATTCCGTAGCAAAGCTCTTTCCCGGGCAACAGATCCTGCCGGCCCTCTTTTAGATGACTCTCGATCATTACACCCATTATTCGGTCGTCACCCGCCGCAATCTGTTCTGCCACGGCGTGACCGACCAGGATCTGTTTCTTGAAGTCCTTCTCGCTGTTGGAATGACTCATATCAATCATCAGCCGTTTGGCGAGCCCGGCCGCAGAAAGCTGTTTGCTCGCGAGTTCGACACTTGCCGCGTCGTAGTTCGGTTTCTTCCCGCCACGCAGGATCACATGGCAGTCCTCGTTTCCCGTCGTGTGAACGATCGCCGAGTGTCCTTCCTTGGTGACGGACAGGAAGCAGTGCGGATGTTGCGACGTGCGAATGGCATCGACCGCAATCTTCAGGTTGCCGTCGGTCCCGTTCTTGAACCCCACCGGACATGACAGTCCTGATGCGAGCTCGCGATGGAGCTGGCTTTCCGTCGTTCGCGCGCCAACCGCTCCCCAGCTCACGAGATCCGAAATGTATTGCGGTGAGATCATGTCCAGAAATTCCACGCCCGCAGGAACTCCCAGGTCATTCAACTTGAGAAGCAACTCGCGGGCTATCCGGACGCCGTCGTTTATGCAAAAGCTTCCATCGAGGTACGGATCATTAATCAGCCCTTTCCATCCCACTGTCGTTCGAGGTTTTTCGAAATACACCCTCATCACGACCACAAGCTCATCGGCAAAGCGTTCCTTCTGCGTTTTCAATTGCGATGCGTATTCCAGCGCTGCCTTCGGGTCGTGGATGGAACAGGGCCCGACAATTACGAGCAAACGATCGTCGGCGCCGTGCAGCACGCGGTGCACAGCTCTTCGGGTTTCATAAGTTACCTGAGCGGCATTCTCGGTGAGAGGAAACTCTTTACGGATATCGTCAGGCGGTGAAAGCTCGCGGATCTCTCGGATCCGCAGATCATCAGTGTTGTACATTGCACGGTAATTATAGCGGACGGCAGCTACTGTCTCCCCAATCGCCACTCTCTGTTCACGATCAGTCTCGCCCCGCGGCTGAATGTCAGGTACGACCACGCCCACTGCGCGACGACCAGAAGCCGATTCTTGAAGCCTGTCAGGTAGTAGATGTGAATCAAGAGCCACACTATCCAGGCGATCCACCCTGCAAGGCGAAGACGACCGATCTCCAGGATGGCTCGACTTCGGCCAATCGTTGCCATCTGGCCTTTGTCGACAAAGTGAAACGGTTCGCGTTTCTCGCCCTTCAGATCGCGGAGGATGGTTCGGGCAACATATCGGCCCTGTTGCATCGCCACCGGCGCGGTGCCGGGAAGAGGTTTTCCGGTTTCATGGGCGGCGTGCGCCATGTCCCCAATCACGAAGATGTTGGGATGCTGTTTCAGGCTGAGGTCGGGTTCGACAATGACACGTCCCTGACGATCCAGGTCGCTACTTACCTGGCGGCCGATTTTGGACGCTTCGACGCCCGCCGCCCAAAGCACTGTTGCAGCGTGGATTCTCTCACCACCGACCGTGACACCGTCCGCGTCGATGCCGGTTACTTTCGATGACACCCACACCTGAACGCCCAGAGTTTCGAGATCCCGCGTTGCACGGCTGGCCTGCTCCGCGGAGAACATCGGGAGGATGCGTGGGCCGGCCTCGATGAGAATAATTCGCGCCAGCTTTGCATCGATATTCCGAAAGTCTCTGGCGAGCGTAAAGCGGCTCATCTCGCCGATGGCGCCTGCAAGCTCGACACCCGTTGGACCTCCGCCGACGATGACGAATGTCAGTTGTCGCCTTTGTTCGTCCTTGTCCGAAATGCGTTCCGCAATTTCAAACGCGCTAAGGATCCGGCGGCGAATTTCCGTGGCCTGCTCCAGCGTTTTGAGTCCTGGCGCGTTCTCTTCCCACTCGTCGTGCCCGAAATAACTGTGTCGAGCGCCGCACGCCAGGACCAGGTAGTCGTACTTCAGGCTGCCGAAATCTGTAGTGACGGAATTGGACGCAGGGTCGACAGCCTTCAGAACTCCCTGCAGAACGCGGACATTCCTGAAGGACGACAACAGAGTCCGAATCGGGGCGGCGATCTCGGCGGGACTGAGGCCTGCCATTGCGACCTGGTACAGCAAGGGCTGGAACAGATGGTGGTTCGAGCGATCGACGACCGTAACTTCCACACCTGAGGCGTTACCAAGCCCTTTGACGGCGTTCAATCCGCCAAATCCTGCGCCGACGATGAGAACCTGCCTGGGTTCCATGAGTCGCTTCTCAGGATTTCCTCGGGCCACGGGCCCGCGCTGCCGCGGAGATCTTGTCGCCCATCAGCGCGATTTTGTTGTCGTGCAGGCGTTTCTCGCTCAGCCAGTACGGGCTCGTGATTTCCTTGAATGCATGAATGGCCGCTTGAATACCTTCAGACCAGGCGACGGTAATCAGCTTGATCTCGCCATGGACATCTCCGACGGCGAAGATTCCGGCGCGGCTTGTCTCGAAGTATGGATCGATAGAGATACTGCCGTCATCGTTCAGTCGAACGTCCAGGCGCTCAAAGGTTTCCCTGGAGGCGAGAAACCCGATCTGTACGATCACCAGCGAACAGTCGATGGATTCGGCGTTGGTGAGAGCGAGGCGGATTTTTTCACCTGCAAACGTCGCGGAGCGAACCTCCGACGATGCGTGAAGAACGCCGCCGGATGCGCGAATCCTCGACAGCGTATCCGGTTTTCCAATCGGGACATCCTCACGTACAACCAGATCAACGCGTCCTCCACGTCCGAGGACCATCAAGGCAGCATCGAGTGCGGAATCTCCGCCACCGATGACAGCGACGCGCTTGCCCTCATAGTCCGAAATTCGCGGCAGCTTGTAGTGCACATTTTCGGAATCTAAGTCATCCAGCACGGGTAGCCGTCGCGGGTAGTGCAGGAGCCCACAGGCAATGATGACCTTGCGGCAAAGGTAGCCTGCCTTGTTGGTGACCACACGTTTCAGACGGTCTTCGTCTTCGATCTCATCGGTATCTTCGATGCTAATCAGTTCCTCGTTGAAGCGGAACTGCACGAGGGCGGAGACGGCCTGCTGATACGTACGCTGCGACAATTCCTCTCCGCTGATGCCGTCGGGAAACCCGGGAATATCGACAATGCGCTTGTCCGAGTACAGAAACTGCGGCTGGCCTCCAGGCTTGTCCTTCGCTTCTATAACCAGCGAGGTCAGCGCTCGGTGGGCGGTTGTGAGGCCGGCAGCGAGTCCCGCGGGGCCCGCACCGATGATCACAACGTCCCAGTAATGCAGTTGCTCGAAGTCCAGGTTGGCTTCGAGCTGTTTTACGGTGAAGTCCGCCATGGAAATCTCCTCCGCCTAGTCTAACCCTTCGCCGGGCTAATCGATTTAATGGCGTGCCCGGATCAAATATACTTGCGTGACCCATGAGTCAGGCACGCCATAACGAAAACGCCGACGTCGAGAGCCCGTCAGTGAGGGTGCGCGACCGATCGCGCCTGCTGCTCGAGATCAACGCCGCCATGATCTCTCACGCGGAGCTTCCGGAATTGCTAAGGGCAGTCTCCGCATGCCTTCGACGGGAGATAACGCACGACTTCGCTGCAATGTGTCTCTACGATGGTGTGAACAATGTTCTTCGGATGCATGCCCTGGACTTCCCAGGCCATTTGAATCAAGTGAGGATATCGGAGCCAATAGCCCTTGACGGGACAGTCAACGGCCTGACATTTCGGACGCGGCAGACGGTGCTGCGGAACCATCTGGATCTCGCCGAATTTCCGTCAGAGACAACCAGCCAAATCCTGGAGCAAGGGTTGAAGTCCTGTTGCCTGGTTCCGCTTGCGTCGCACGGAAGGACTCTCGGTACGCTCGCCGTAGCCAGCAGGCAGGAATCAGCGTTTACCAATGAAGACGCGGAGATACTTGCGCAGATTGCAAGTCAGGTTGCTCTTGCAGTTGAAAGCGCGGTCAGCTTTGAAGAAGTTCGTGTAGCGCAGGAGCGCCTTAAGAAAAATCGGGACCGCCTGAGTCTTTTATTGAAGGTGAACAACTCGCTGGTTTCGCAGCTGGATCTTCGCGGGCTGCTGAAGGCGATCTCCTCGAATCTTCACGAGGTCCTGCACCTGGATTTTGCGGGCATCGCCCTTTACGATTCCGAGACCGGCAAATACCATGCATATGCCCTCGAAGGGCGCCCTGAGGATCAGGACATTATTACGCAGGGCAGCGTCATGGAAACGGACGGTACGGCAGGCGGTCTGGCTATTCGAACAAAAAGGCCGGTATACCTGCCGAGACCCGATACCGTGAAGTTTCCTTCGGAATTGACGAAGCGGTTCTTCGCCAAGGGTTTTCAGTCCGCGTGCAGCGCTCCTTTGCTGGCGCACGGCCGGGCGATAGGGGTACTGACAGTTGGCAGCCTGCGCGAAGACGCACTCAGCGGAGAGGATATCGAGCTGCTTGTTCAGGTCGCGCAGCAGATTGCTCTGGCCGCCGATAACGCGATGGCGTATCGCGAGATCGAAAAGCTCAAGAATAAACTCACCGAAGAGAAGCTGTATCTCGAAGACGAGATTCGTACGGAAGGAAACTTCGAGGAGATCATCGGCGAGAGCCCCGCGCTGCGACAAATCCTCAGTCAGATTGAAAGAGTCGCACCGACCGATTCCACAATTCTGATCCGTGGCGAAACGGGCACGGGCAAGGAACTGATCGCTCGCGCCATACATAACCTGAGTTCCCGCCGCAACCGAACGCTGGTCAAGGTGAACTGTGCAGCAATCCCGATGGGTTTGCTTGAAAGCGAGTTGTTTGGCCACGAAAAGGGCGCGTTCACTGGCGCGATCGCACAACGGATCGGCCGCTTTGAACTGGCCCACCAGGGAACGCTCTTTCTTGATGAAGTCGGAGACATTCCTTTGGAGCTGCAACCGAAACTGCTTCGCGTGCTTCAGGAACAACAGTTCGAACGTTTAGGCAGCACTCGAACGCAGCAGGTGGACGTGCGCCTTGTCGCAGCAACCAATTGCGATCTGGAAAATATGGTTGCCGACAGGCAGTACCGCAGTGACCTGTACTACCGGCTGAACGTTTTCCCCGTGACGATTCCCCCACTGCGAGAGCGGCCCGAAGACATCCCGCTGCTTGTCCGGTTCTTCGCACAAAGATTTGCCCGCCGTATGAAAAAGCCGATCGAAAGCATCCCGGCAAAAACAAGCGAAGCGCTCGCGCGCTACCACTGGCCGGGGAATGTCCGGGAGTTGGAAAACGTGATTGAGCGTGCCGTTATCCTGTCGCGAGGTACCGACCTGGAGGTGCCGTTCACTGAACTTAAAATCTCGCCGGAACCTGCCGTTACCGCAAAGCGTGAACCGGTTTCCAGTTCATCTACTTCATCTACGCTGCAGGATGTCGAACGTGACCACATTCTTCAGGTGCTTGAAGAGACGAAATGGCTTGTTGCCGGTCCGTCGGGCGCGGCAGCGAAACTGGGAATGAAGCGAACGACGCTTCAGGCAAAGATGCGCAAGCTGGGTATCAGCCGGAAGTGAGAAGAGGTTTGAGTGTCGCCGTTTATGGCCGTTAACGGGGCATAAGCGCGGATTCGCCGCTCCAGGCTTCCGGCCGTGTCACACCGAAGAGCCAGAGTACGGTGGCAGCAGTGTCAAAGGTCTCGACGGGACCAGAGAGCGCGGCGACAGTGACGCCGCGGCCCCAGGCAATCCAGGGAATGGTCACGTCGAGGGGATTGCTGCTTCCGTGATCGCGATCGTGACCGCCATGGTCAGCCGTGACAATGACGGTGAATTTTCCGGTCCCGAAAGATTTTTCGGCGGCTGCAATCAGCTGGCCTACCGCTGTGTCTATTCGTTGCACCGCATCGCCATACTCTCGGCTCATCCAGCCGGAGTCATGCCCCGTATGGTCCGGATCCCCAAAGTGGACGAACAGAAAATTCGGCTGTTCGGTCGAGAGATAGTGCTCGACGTCTTTAAGTGTGCGGTTTGACGGCCAGTATCCGAACCAGCCTCCCGGCGCCTGAGAGTAGTCGAGGGACCCCGGCCGCTGCAGGCTTCCAAATTTGGCTTTGCTGAAGAATGCCGCGGTCGTGTAGCCCTCCTCCCGAAGAACCCCAAAGACGGTCGGTACGCCGACGTTTTTTGAATGAAATCGAACGTTCGTATTCCACATCACTCCATGACCATCCGGCGGCAGGCCTGTCAACATCGAGGTATGTGAAGGCAGGGTCTTGCTCGGGACAATCGTCGTCGCAGACAGCGTATAGCTGCCTTCCCGAATCAGTCGCTGGAGTGTGGGCGTCTCAAAACTCATAATCGCGTCGGGCCGGAGACCGTCGATGGAAACGAGCAGGACGTGTTCGGTAATTCCTTTGAATTCGGGCATCTTGGTCCGGGAACTCGGATCTGAGCGAACGTAGTGCGGCCCGAGACATCCGGATCCAGTCAACAGAACCAGAAACAGGATTGAAAGGTGACGCGTGAGGAACTTATCCGACTGATGCAAGTCTCGTCCCTTCTTCAAACAGCGGCAGAATACGCTGCCAGACCTGATAGGGCAGAACATTCTCGAGGTATTCAAGAGAGGTCTGCCTCAAATGCTCATCCCTGGAGTTCAAGGCGCGGTACGCAATCTGCAACGGTTCCTGCGCATGAACAAGTGCCAGAAGTCTGAAGATATGATCGATGGTAATCATTCCCTCCGATATCTGACGGGTGCTGTCGAGCACGCGATAATGACGCCAGACTTCCGGGTTTACGTCGAGTTCGCGTTCAACGGTCCTGATGATCACTTCCGGACTGATTATAAGATGAGGACTGCGCCCTTCGATTTGGGCCAATGCCTCTGCGCAGTGGTATCGGACTTCGAACCGGCTGTCCGACAGGCCTTCCACCAGTCCATCTACGGCTCGCTGTGAATTGAAGTTGGCAAGCACCCGGGGAATCCGGCGCCGGATTGCAAACTCCTGGTCGGGATCAACCAGCGAGTCGACGAGTTGTCCTGTGATTTTGGGCCCCATCTTCCCTAACGCGTCCATTGCTTCCGCCGAGACTTCGTCCCATGCCAGAAGGGCAATGACGTACGGTGCAAGAACAGGGCCAGGCGCTTCATTCAAAGCAGCCCGAACTGTTCCCGCATTGGAGGATCGAAGCGCCTGAGTTTGCAGCACAATCGGATCACGAACGAGAGTTTCGGGCCGCGCCTGCGGCACGGTGAGATTCAGAGGCTTCGCCTGCGGTGGTTTTCCGGTGGCGAAGTCGCGGATCGTCATCAGGAGACTCACGCCCCGAGCCGGTCGTCGCAGGGTTTGAGGTACCGACAAGGATCGGCTGCGGAGGCTGTTCTCAAGCGCGCTGACATAGCCTTTGCGGAGCCGTTGCGAAATGACAAATGCCGCAAGGCCCAGTGCTGCGGCAATGACCAGTACGATGGTCGATGACGTCGGGGATGCGACCCAGGCGATAGTTGCCACCAGTACTGCGCCCAGGAGATCGCCAAGGCGTTCAATTCCCACATCGAGAATGGACTTGGCCGCCTGTCGTTCACGCCTCGGCATTGCTGCGCACAACATCTCATAGCCGGACTTGAACAATGAACTGCGGATCATCGTTTCTCCTCCGCGCATCGCCGAAACTGCCGGCAACCCCGGAAGAAGGAGGGCACCGAGGCTGCCGACAGTCAGGGAGAAAGGCAAACTCCCCACGGATCCCGCAATGCCGAATCGTTCGACAGCCACCCTGCTCAGGATCAATTGCACAAGGAAAGTCCCGACGCCGGCTGCGGTGTAAAACATGGCGAAAAAGGTCACGAGATCATTGGCGTCCGGGTATGCCGCGGTCACTCGCGCTTTGAAGACATAGTCGAGCAGGCCGGCGCCCATCGTGGAGAAAAGAATCAAGGAGGCGAGGTTCCGAACATACGGGACGGTGCGAAGCACCGCGATTCCGGAGTTCGATTGTGCCTGCTCTCGATTTGCGGGCTCGCTCAGAGCAGCTTTGCTTCTGGAACCCAGGCAGGCTGCTATGAATGCAGAGATGACATGCAAGAATGCCAGGACGGGCAACATTGTTGCGACACCCGTCGTGAATCCAAGCCGTCCGGCCAGCAAACCGCCGATAATGCCACCGACCGTGCTGGCTCCTACGATTCCACCGAACTGCCGCTTCGCCGAGCGCGGATCGAACCTTTCATCGATCAGCGACCAGAATCCGGAAATCAGGACGGACCCGAGAATCGTGACGTGCAGATAAATCAGGGCGGCTGCCAGTGGAGGACTCCACAGGGAAAGTCCCCACTCGATCATCAGAAACGCCGCACTGAGCATAAACGCGCGAGGCAACAATTTGCCTGGCGGGAAGATCCGCAAAAGCCGCGCCGCAAATAAGCCTGCGG
>DASTBJ010000293.1:0-6454 GCA_035712125.1 Terriglobia bacterium | reverse complement strand
CGAGGAACTGACGGCTGGGCAGCAGTTCGTAGTATTCGCCACGAAATGGGACAATGCGGACACCCGGGTCGACCCCACACAACCGCGCTACCCGATCGGACTGCAGACCGCCGCAGTTCACCAGCGCCCGGCATCGGACGTCACCGGCGATGGTTCCGAGCACGATCTCTCCGCCAATACTACGAAAGCCGACGACGCGATTTGAGATCTTCATCGTGCAACCTTTGTCCTGAGCCAGGCGTGCCAGCACGCTCGCAACCTGCTTGTAGTCGACAATTCCGGTTTCGGGAACATGGAGGCCTCGCAACCCGAACGCATGGGGCTCGAATTCTCGAATTTGCTCGGCATTCAACCATTGGATGCCCTGAAGACCGTTCGCCTCACCACGCCGATACAGTTCTTCAAGCCGGGGGAACTCGCTGGTATCGGTTGCGACAACGATCTTGCCGCATCGTTCATGGGCGATATCGTGCTGCTCGCAGAACCGATACATCGCTTCCCTGCCTTCAACGCAATAGCGTGCTTTCAAGGAACCGGGCTTGTAGTAAAGGCCGGAATGAATCACGCCGCTGTTGTGTCCGGTTTGATGTGCGGCGAAACGGTCTTCCGCCTCGAGCAGGATAATTCGCAGTCCAGGTTGAGCAGCCAGCAGTGCATTAGCCGTAGCGAGTCCAACAATCCCACCACCGATAACCGCAATGTCGTACACAACACCACTCATAATGGATCGTTGATTCTACAGAATTCGGGTCAGGCACCTCATTCCCCGAATTCAGTATCGGAAAGGATGGCACATGGCGTGGGTAATTCTGGTCCTGGCAGGTCTTTTTGAAGTCGGCTGGGCTATAGGTTTGAAGTACACGGAGGGCTTCACGCGGTTGCTGCCAACCGTCTGGACGGTGCTCGCGATGATCATCAGCCTGTCGCTGCTGGGCATCGCCATGAAGTCACTTCCGGTCGGAACCGCGTACAGCGTCTGGGTTGGCGTTGGAGCTGTTGGCACGGTCATTCTGGGCATCGTCCTGCTTGACGAACCGGCGAATGCCGCACGCCTTATTAGCGTTGCCCTGATCATCGCGGGTATTGTCGGCCTCAAGCTTGCAACACCGGCCTGAGTGCCGACGTATGACTCGACTGAGCGGTTCGTGCTTACCTGGCTATATTGCAGGACGCGAAGCAATAATCCACTTAGTTTCCGAGCGGGTTCCTGAACTTCAAGTCAGGGAAGCGGCTGAAGTCACGATCCGTCGTAAAAAGAGTGCAACCGTGTTCAATCGTTAATGCGGCGAGGTGAGCGTCGGAAACCAGAGGCCCGGATATCTTACCTTCCGACAGTAGACGCTGGAGCACATCCCAATGATTCTGACCGGCCGCCACGACGACAGCCTGTGGGCGTTCCAGCCATGACGTCACGGCGATGATTGCTTCAAGCCGGGAGAGAGGACGTGGAAACGCGCGCGTATTGGTTGCGATACGAATGAACGCGAGAAGCACCGGCCAGCAAAACGCGACAGGTTCAGCCCCGGACAAGGCGTCTTCCAGCCATTCCTTTGCCTGTTGATGTTCCTCGCTGGATGCGTTGTAGGCATAGAGCAGAAGGTTTGCATCCACAAGGATCATTTGTGCCGGGGGCCTTCTATCCTCTCAAGGAGTTCTCCGACGTTGTCGTAATCCAGCCCGGGGATGATACCCAGTTCTCGTGCCTCTACTTTGAAACGTTCCGACGCATTAAGTTCTTTCCGCGCATTCAATCCGATCCGAAGGAACTCGTTGACCACGTCCTTGAAAGACTTTCCGGATCGACGCATCTCCGCGTTCAGCTTTGCCGCTACGTCCTTATCGAGTGTGAGTGTAGTCCGCACATGATGATGCTAACCACTTGACATCATGATGTCTATGACTGAATGAGGTCTGTCACGCGACTTCCACTGATTCAAAAGGAGTGCCTACTTGGTTTCGTTCAATCCCGGCCAATTCAGTACGACCGACAAGAACGGTTTGCTTTCCTTGCGGAGCGGCAGCAGAAAATGGCGTAGCGCCTGCCAATGCAATCTGGATTCGTCCAATTTCGAAGTTTCCCCCGGCAGCCCACGCGAACTTTCCACTCAACACCGCGTTTCCGCCAATTACCTTGACACCCCGTTCAAGCGTCTGGTATCCGACTAGCACTCTTTACTTTGGACTACGGAGCAGGCATGACCGTACAGCGAACGAAGTGGCTAATCCTGGGCGTTCCCGGAGTCATTCTGATGACCTGGATGACTCTTGCCCTCCAAACCCGCACCATTAACGACAACGCCTTGAGGAATGCGCCAAAGGGTAGTGAATGGCTGACTTACGGTCAGAGCTGGTCGGAGCAGCGTCACAGCACGCTTACGCAGATCACCCCGGCGAACGTCAACCGTCTTGGGCTTGCCTGGTCTTACGAGATTGGCGAAGGGGGCGGCAAACAAGAGGGCACGCCGTTGTTTTCCAACGGCGTCATTTACGGACAAACGAACTGGAGCATCACGTTCGCTGTAGATGCACGTACGGGCAAGGAACTCTGGCGATACGATCCAAAGGCGGATCG
This sequence comes from Terriglobia bacterium, assembly GCA_035712125.1. Lineage (GTDB taxonomy): Bacteria > Acidobacteriota > Terriglobia > 20CM-2-55-15 > 20CM-2-55-15 > DASTBJ01. Next base: position 3,882 of record DASTBJ010000293.1, on the reverse strand, counting down.
CACGATGAATCAGCCCGGTCGATCCAGACTTTGCTGTGGGGTGATCAGCCGTGGCATCGCGCTGTATGAAGGCAAAGTGATCGTTCCTGTCGTTGATGGAAGGATCGAGGCGGTCGACGCTGCAACGGGCAGGCTGCTGTGGTCGTCCCTTGCGATCCCCGAGCCCGATCCCGATGTAATTTCACCGTACTCCATCACGATGGCGCCGCGGGTAGCGAAGGGGAAGGTTTTCATCGGCAATGCGGGAGGGGAGTATCCTCCGTTCCGCGGTTACGTCGCCGCTTTCGACGTCAACAATGGGAAGGAATTGTGGCGCTTTTACACCGTCCCGGGCGACCCGTCAAAGCCGTTCGAAAACAAGGCCATGGAGGCCGCGGCAAAAACGTGGACCGGCGAATGGTGGAAGATGGGTGGAGGCGGTTCGATCTGGGACGGCATGGCCTACGACCCCGACGAAAACCTCCTTTATGTCGGTACCGGCAACGGTCTGCCGTGGCCTCAGGATCTGCGCCAGGGCAAGAACACCGAGCGCCTCGACAATCTTTATGTTGCGTCCATCATCGCCATCGATGCGGACAGCGGCCAGCTGAAGTGGCATTATCAATGCACTCCCGGCGACCAGTGGGACTACGACGCGATTCAGCATCTCGTGCTCGCGGACATTCGCATTAACAATCGTGACCGTAAGGTCATCATGCAGGCCAACAAGAATGGCTACTTCTACGTGATCGATCGGGTAACCGGTGAATTCATCTCTGCCGGAGAAATGTCCCTGATCAGCTGGGCGCGCGGGATGGATCCCAAAGGCCGGCCTCTCATCAATCCGGAAGCTTATTACTCCTCGGAACGCGGCGTTACCGTGCATCCGGTGCAGATGCACAATGCGTCGCAGATGTCCTTCAGCCCGCAAACCGGACTCATTTATGTTCCCATCAATCCGGGCAGCAGTTTCAATTTCACCGCTGCGGAAACGTTCACGCCAAATCCCGGAGCGCAGAATATTGGGCTCCGGGGCCGCGGCGCGGGTGGAGGAACGGCGCCTCCTCTGGCGACGCCGGCGCCCTATGGACCGGTTCGCAAGAATCCCGACGGTACCGAAGTACGCGGCGGTATCCTGACGGCCTGGGATCCCGCCACGCAAAAGGAACGGTGGTTTGCAATGGGTGGAGGAAACACCGATGGTGGCGTGGTGACCACCGCATCGAACCTCGTGATCCAGACGACACCCAATGGGCATCTCATGGCTTATACGGCGGATAAGGGCGAGAGACTACTCGACATCACGCTCGAAAGAACTTCCGGCGTCGGTCCGCCAATGACTTTCCTGCTCGACAACAAGCAGTACATCGCTGTCATGGCAGGTACAGGGGCTGCCGGTGGACGCGGAGGCGGTGGCCGTGGGGGAAATCGCGGTGGCGGCGCAGCAGTGGAACCCACAGCTGCAGCAGCTCAGCGCGGTAATGCTCCGGCTCCCCCTCCGGCAGCTCAAGCGCCTGCACAGGCTCCGGCTCCGCCGGCGCCAGGCGCAAACAATCCGAGACTTTTTGTTTACACGCTGGACGCGCCCACTGCGGGTGCACGTTAACGCGATGAGAAAGGAAGACTGAGGAAATGCTGAAATCGACATCCAGGGTGCTGCTGCCTGTGGTAGCGGTACTCCTAACGACATGGATAGCGATCGGACAACAGGCTCGCCGCATCGACGAAACCATCATGAGGAATGCCGGCAGGGCGAATACCCAGGACTGGATAATGTACGGGCTGAACTATCAGGAACAGCGTTACAGCCTGCTCAATCAGATCAACGCCACCAACGTTGGAAGGCTGGGCCTCGCCTGGACCTACGAGATCGGTGTGGGTGGCGGCAATCAGGAGGCCACGCCGCTGGTCTACAACGGTGTTCTCTACAGCATCACCAACTGGAGCATTACGTATGCTGTCGATGTTCGGACCGGCAAGGAGATCTGGCGTTACGACCCCAAGGTCGATCGCGCCTTCCAGCCGAAAATCTGTTGCGGCGTTGTGAATCGCGGTCTCGGCCTCTATCAGAACAAGGTCTATGTGCCGGTTATCGACGGCAGGCTTGTCGCGCTGGACATGTCGACCGGTAAGGAAGTCTGGAGCGTTCAGACAACGCCGATCGGCGAAGACTACTCGGTCACGATGGCCCCACGGATTGCCAAAGGCAAAGTCATCATCGGAAATGCCGGCGCGGAATATCCCGTGCGCGGCTATGTCACGGCCTATGATGCGGAGTCGGGCAAACAGGTTTGGCGCTTTTACACTGTTCCCGGAGATCCCAAGAACGGATACGAAAACCAGGCTATGGTCGAAGCAGCCAAAACCTGGGGCGGCGAATGGTACAAGTTCGGCGGCGGCGGAACCGTGTGGGACGGAATGACCTACGATCCGGAGTCAAACCTCGTGTTTTTCGGGACAGGCAATGGCGGCCCCTGGCCTTCCGAGCACCGCCAGTCGAGAGGACTCGATAATCTCTACGTCTGCTCCGTTCTCGCGCTCGATGCAGATACCGGCGAATACAGGTGGCATTACCAGTTTGTGCCGGAGGATTCCTGGGATTTCGACAGCGTGCAGCAATTGACGCTGGCCGATCTCAACATCAACGGACAAACCCGTAAGGTCGTCATGCAGGCCAACAAGAACGGATTCTTCTACGTCCTCGATCGCCTGACCGGCAAAGTGATCTCTGCCGCGCCTTTCGCGCAGGTGAACTGGGCGAGCGAGATCGACCTGAAGACGGGACGTCCCGCTATCCGTCCTGAAGCCTTCTACGGCAAAGACCGCGCCGTGCAGATTTTCCCCGGCCCTGGTGGTGCACATAACTGGGCTCCGATGGCGTTCAATCCGACCCATAACCTCATGTACATTCCGACGTCGGCCAACAGCAGCTCGACCTATCGGCTGCCGGATACCTACACCTATCAGGCAGGCCGCACCAACATGGGCGTGGCGTTCGGCGGTGGAGGCGGCAGAGGCGCAGCACCTCCGCCGAATCCCGCTGCAACAGGCGGCATTGCGGAGCCCGGCGCTGCGGCCGGAGCCGGTTTCGCGGTTCCGACTGGCCCGGCGCCCGGAGCAAACGTCGCCCCTGCCCTGCCGAGCGTGGGGCCCGTCGATAAGGAAGGCAAGTTCTATACCGGCAGCTGGCTCCTCGCGATCGACCCATCGACGCAAACAGAAAAGTGGCGCGTTCAAGGTGGCGGCAGCATCGGCGGCGGCGCAATGACGACGGCCGGCAACCTTGTCTTCCAGACGCTGAACAACGGTCGCCTCCTTGCCTACAAAGCGGATACTGGCGAGAAGCTGCTTGAAGTCGCAACGAACCAGACTGGCGGGATGGGTCCGCCGATCACATTCATGGTCGATGGCAAGCAGTACGTTGCGGTTGCAGGCGGTGTTGGTCAACGCGGTGGCGGTAATCGTGGCGGCGGTCCTGGTGGTCCTGGCGGCGCTGGTCCCGGTGCTGCGCCTGGCGGCGCACCCGCAGCTGGATCTCCTCCCGTGCCGGCTCCGCCAGCAGCCGGTCAGGCCGGTGCACCCCCGCAGCGAGGCGCCGGACCCGCGGCAACACCGCCGCCGGCAACACCGCCTCGACTCTATGTGTACGTTCTCGATGGAAAGGCCGTGAATCCGACTCCGGTTCCGCCCGCAGCTCCCGCAGGCGGCCCTGGAGCAGGGCCTGCACCTGGTGGACCGGGCGGTCGCGGCCAGTAAAGAGAGTCCGAAATCGGAGAGAAATCGGAAATCGGACGAACGGAAACCTCAACTCCGAAATTTCAAAATCTTAAATCGGACTCTGCTAAGCACAGGGCTGGCGGAGTCCGATTTGAGATCTTGAACTTTCGGATTTGAGGTTTCCGT
>DASTBJ010000292.1:0-5749 GCA_035712125.1 Terriglobia bacterium | reverse complement strand
CAGGGCTTCAGTCGTCAGCATGAGCGAGGAGATCGAAGCCGCATTCTGCAACGCGCTTCGGGTGACCTTGGCGGGGTCGAGAATGCCAGCGGCAATCATGTCGCTGTACTCCTCAGTTGCCGCGTTAAAGCCAAAGTTGGGATCCTTCGAATCCCGCACCTTGCCAATGACGATGGCACCTTCAAAACCGGCATTTTGCGCGATCGTGCGAAGCGGCTCTTCAAGAGCGCGTTTCACAATGCTCACGCCGATCTTCTCGTCGTCTTCCAGTTTGAGTTTCTCGAGCGCTGGAATCGCACGAACCAGGGCAACGCCACCGCCGGGAACAATGCCCTCTTCGACGGCAGCGCGTGTCGCATGCATCGCGTCTTCGACGCGAGCCTTCTTTTCCTTCATCTCCGTTTCGGTTGCCGCGCCGACTTTGATAACGGCAACACCGCCGACGAGTTTTGCCAGCCGCTCCTGGAGCTTTTCACGATCGTAGTCCGAAGTCGTTTCGTCGATTTGCGTGCGAAGTTGCTTCACGCGTCCGTCGATCGCAGGGGCCTTGCCGGCACCTTCAACAATTGTCGTGTTGTCCTTATCAAGCACGACCTTCTTGGCTTTACCGAGATCTTCGAGTTGGAGGTTCTCCAGCTTGATGCCGAGATCTTCCGTTATCGCCTTACCGCCGGTCAGGATCGCAATGTCTTCCAGCATGGCCTTGCGCCGGTCGCCGAAACCCGGGGCTTTTACAGCCGCCGCCTGCAACGTGCCGCGCAACTTGTTCACAACAAGCGTCGCGAGCGCCTCGCCTTCGACTTCTTCCGCGATGATCAACAGAGGGCGGCCCATCTTGGCCACCTGCTCAAGCACAGGAAGCAGGTCTTTCATCGAACTGATCTTCTTTTCATGAATGAGGATCAGGCAATTCTCGAAGACGCATTCCATGCGATCCGGGTCCGTCACGAAATAGGGTGAAAGGTATCCACGATCGAACTGCATGCCTTCGACGACATCAAGCGTGGTCTCGATGGATTTTGCTTCCTCAACGGTGATCACACCATCCTTGCCCACCTTGTCCATGGCTTCAGCGATGATGTTGCCGATCGTCGGGTCGTTGTTGGCTGAAACCGTAGCGACCTGCGCGATCATAGGACCTTTCTTCACTTCCTTCGCCAGCCGCTTAATCTCAGCAACGGCAGCCTCAACAGCACGCTCAATACCGCGCTTGACAGCCATAGGGTTGGCGCCGGCAGCCACAGTCTTGACGCCCTCGCGGAAGATGGCCTGAGCGAGTACAGTCGCGGTTGTCGTGCCGTCACCAGCGACATCGCTTGTTTTTGAGGCGACTTCCTTCACCATCTGCGCGCCCATATTCTCAAGCGGATCCTTGAGTTCGATTTCCTTCGCGACCGTCACACCGTCCTTCGTGATTTGCGGCGAGCCGAACTTCTTGTCGAGAACAACGTTGCGGCCCTTGGGCCCCAGCGTAATTTTCACCGCGTCTGCCAGCAGATTGACCCCTCGCAGGATCGTCTGACGGGATTCTTCACCATGTACAATTTGTTTTGCTGCCATTGTTCCCTCCTACTTCTTTCCTTTTCCGCTGCTGCCGCCCTCGATAACGCCGAGGATCTCGTCTTCACGCAGGATCAGATACTCCTGCCCGTCCAGCTTGATTTCCGTTCCGGAATACTTGCCGAAGAGAATGCGGTCTCCCGCTTTGACTTCGAGAGGAAAAACCTGGCCGGCCTCGTTGCGCTTGCCGGAACCGGCGGCGACGACTTCTGCCTCCTGGGGTTTTTCTTTGGCTGTATCCGGAATGATGATTCCGCCGCGGACGGTCTCCTGCTCTTCGATTCTTTTGATCAACACACGATCATGCAAAGGTCGCACTTTCATCGGATCTACTCCTTGTGGTTTGTTGAAATTGATTTCTTATGTTGCTCAGGAAAACTGCCGGGGTGTTTAGCACTCCGATATTTAGAGTGCCAAATTATAGAGGGCGCTTATCGAGGCTGTCAATCGTTGGCTGGGTCGCCGCTATACGCGAAAAACCCCATCTGTCTGGTCGACAGATGGGGTTTCGTGTCCGTGCTTTTACTGAGCCCTATTTACCCTCGAGCTCGCTTTGCCAAACCGATACCAAGAAGACCCGCACCAAGCAGAAGCAACGATGCCGGCTCTGGGACTGGAGGCGGCGGCGTGTCGCCGATACGCACTGCCCACTCTTCGAAGCCGTCGTTGGTCTCATTTTGGCCCGGTTCACCAAAATGTGAGTACAGAGTCACATATTGGGTCGAGGCACCGGTGAACAAGCTGTTCCTGACATACAGGAACATATCGCCCGATCCGCTTCCCGAGTTGCGGCTGAAGTCCAGAATGATCGTGTCTACAGCTCCCGCGCCGGACATACGGAAAATTTCGTTTGCGCCGGGAAACAGCAGAAGGTACGGATCCGTCGATCCTGTGATCGCCAAATTACCCGGAGCGCCCGATCCGCTCAGGAAGATCTGGACCTGGTTCAAGTCCACCAGCGGTGACGGACCAATCTGGTTCACATCGAGCAAGAACTCCCGGTACTGAACACCATCAATGGTGACCACCGGAACAGCGCTCAACTGCAGTGAGTGAGTAAACGCGCCAGCCTTCGTATCATACGGAGTGCCGTCATCGGTGTTGTAGCCGTGCTCTGAGTCATTTGCCTGGACGCGAACAAACGAATCGATCACGCCAGTCCCGGTAGACTGGGTATCGACCCAAAGCGCCAGATAACTTCCACCAGTCACTGCGGTTGCAGTTCCGCTATTGTTTGTCGAAAGGTTGATTGTTTCTCCGTAAGCGATGGATCCCGTCGTGACCATCAGGAGGACTGCAAGAACAATCCCTAGTTTGCCGTTCATCTTCATATTTCTCCTCCGGAACGTCAGTGTTCCGCGTAGGCTTTCGCAACTGTGGGGCCAACTTTCCCGCAACCAGGTCTCCAGCGGTATCTAACTGATATTAAAACATTTGTACACGGGAATAGAACCGATCAGCAGTTGCTCGGCGTCGCAAGATTGTAAGGTATTCCGACGTACGTTTTTGAGCCAACCTTGAATCGTCTCAAAAATGAGCAAGATACCGACTTTGCGTGTAAGTAACAGGTTTTCCGACACTTACGAGGCAAAAACGTAGTGCTAAAGTGCCCGGCACCTTCGGTTATGATTCGCGGCATGAGTCGCATTCTCGCGCTACTCGTCTCATTGCTCTTGTCGTTCTCCGGCTGCGATCGGCCAGACGCTGTCGAGCTTATCCGGGGAGAGACGATGGGAACGACCTACCAGGTCAGTTTTGTTTCCAGAGAAACCACAGCGGCACACCGGCAGGAATTGGTGAAAGCCATCGATGCATTGCTGGCTGAGATCAACCAGTCCCTTTCGACCTATATCGAGAACTCGACAATCTCGAGGATTAACGCTTCCACCGATTTGAAAGAGTGGCAGCCGATCGATCAACACTTCGATTCGGTGCTCCAACGCTCTCGGGATATTTATCAGGACACGAAAGGTGCCTTTAACCCCGCCGTCGGGCCGCTGGTCAACGCATGGGGCTTCGGACCGGAAGAGCCCGATAGACTCCCGGACGCGGCGACCGTCGAGGCCCTTCGGAAGGTGGTGGACTTTGATTCCTTTGCGTACCGGCAGTTCCCGCCGGCATTGAGGAAACACATCGCATCCGCCAGGCTTGATTTCAACGCCATTGCAAAGGGCTATGGCGTCGACGCTGTTGGCCTGCTCCTTGAGCAACGTGGGGTGATAAGTTACATCGTGGAAATCGGCGGTGAAGTTCGCGCTCGCGGTCATCACCCGGATAGGCCCTCGTGGCGCGTTGGAGTCGAGAAGCCAACAGACGATGCGTTAGCGGACAAACAGATCAAAATGGTTATCGAACTGAAAGATGCAGCGCTTGCGACGTCAGGAACTTACCGAAATTACGACATCAGCGAGGGCAAGAAAATCTCGCACATCATTGATCCCAAAACCGGCTACCCTGCGCAGAATTCCCTCTTGAGTGTTTCTGTTATCGCCCCCGACGCGGTAACAGCCGATGCGTACGCAACCGCATTGATCGTCATGGGCCTCGATGAGGGTTTGCGGTTTGTCGAAGCGCGTAAAGGTCTGGCCGCGTACTTCATCGCAACGGACAATTCGGGCAAGCTGGTGGAACGACGGTCGTCGGCATTTCCGGCCCCAGTGAATGATTAGCTGGATATAATCACCAATCTCAAATCTTGAAAAGAGGTACTAAGGCCTTTGCGGATTCCGGGACTTGCGCTGCTGGTTGTTGCATTGATCGTACCTGCTGTAACGTTGCCCTTTACTCCTCAGACCAGCGCCGAAGCTGTGCTGCAGGGTCAGCTCAAGCGTGTCTTCCCGGCTGCCACCTCGTTTTCATCTAAACAGGCCGGGCCGCCACCTCACTTCATCGCGTATACGGGCGAGGGCAATTCCAGAGCGATTGCGGGTTACGTTTTCTGGACGACCGAACTCGAACCCCTCGAACGTGGCTACGATGGCCCCATAAAGATGCTTGTTGGGATGGACACGAAGGGCATTCTTACCGGAGTGCTTGTCACCCAGCACAACGAACCGTACGGCAATTTCTCGATTGAACCACCCCGATTCGCCGCACAATTCAAAGGGAAAGATATACGTGACCCGTTCAAGGTAGGCGCCGACATCGACGCCGTTTCCAGCGCCACGATAACCATCACGAGTGCCTCACGAGCCGTCCGGAACAGCGCGCGCCGCGTCGCCCGAGCTCTGCTCGCGCCGCCCGGAGCCGCGAAATGATACGTTTGTTTTTCGCGACATTCTTAGCACTGACAATGGCGACGACGGGGTTCGCTCAGGACTCGTGGGACTTCGCGGATGAAGGCGAAGCCGCGGCCACCTGGGCGGATGATCTGAAAGCCCAGGCCTCCGATCTGGTTCTGTTCGGGGCTTTCGCGACGCTGACTCTCGTCGGATTCTTCAGGAAGAGCGAACGGCTGAAATGGATCACGATGGCCGTTGCCGTCGTTTATCTGGGATTTTGGCGAAGCCAGCTCATCAGCATCGTAAACATTTTCTCGTTAACGTCCTGGAACCTTCCCGTATTCCGCTACAGCCTGGCATGGTATTTCTTCGCACTCTTCACAGTCGTCACGACCATTCTGTGGGGCCGTTTGTATTGTGGGCGGGTTTGCGCGTTCGGATCCCTGACGCAACTGATGGACAAGGTCGTCCCTCCGCGTCTCCGTATCGATGTACCGCGCCGGATTGAGCGCTACGCATCGCCGATCAAGTACTTCCTGCTGGCAGGAACAGTGTTGTATTTCATCGTGACCAGAGACATCTCGATCTACAGGTACGTCGAACCTTTCTGGATGTTTTCACTGAACGGATCAACCGGATTGTGGATCGGTGTGGCGGGGCTGCTTGTCGCGACAGTGTTTATCCGCAATCTCTATTGCCGGTTTCTCTGCCCGGTTGGTGCCTTCCTGGGGATCCTGTCCACACTGACCGTGTTCCGAATCAAGCGTTGGTCTGAATGCAACTCCTGCACGATTTGCGAGAAGAAATGCGAATGGGGCGCGATCCGCGGCCCAAAGATCATCGCAAGCGAGTGTGTCCGCTGCGACGACTGCGAGCGGCTTTATATGGACCAGAAGAAATGTCCACACTGGCTGATTCTGGCGCGCAAGAAAGCTCAGGCAAAGGCATAGCTGTTATCCGAGAATTTC
>DASTBJ010000291.1:0-14127 GCA_035712125.1 Terriglobia bacterium | reverse complement strand
AAAAATTCTTTTTGCCAACCGGAACGATTCGTCGGCTCGTCCGTATAAGGGTAGACAGACCATGCGCTGACGGAAGAATCCTCGTCTAAGCGAACTTGAACCGACTCCTGGAGATAACAATGTATTCACATCGTTTCAAATGGTTGCTGATGCCGCTTTGCGGCGTGATCCTGGCCACGTGGGTCGTTGTTGGGCAGCAGCCCAGGTCCATTACGGACTCCGCACTGAAGAATTCCGGCAAGACCGGAGAAGACTGGCTGACCGTGGGCCTGAACTACGCCGAGCAGCGTTACAGCCCGCTCAAGCAGATCGATGCTACCAACGTGAGCCGTCTGGGGCTGGCCTGGACTTACGAAGTAGGCCAGGGCGGCGGAGGGCAACAGGCGACGCCGCTGGTATCCAATGGCGTGATGTACAGCATCACGAACTGGAGCATCACATTCGCGGTGGACGCGAAGACCGGCCAGGAGATTTGGCGGTATGACCCCAAGGTCAACCGGACCTTCGATACGCCAGGTACAGACCGCATTTGCTGCGGCGTCGTAAATCGCGGGATCGCATTGTATGAGAACAAGGTCATCGTTCCCGTGATTGACGGCCGTCTCGAAGCACTGGATGCGGCCACCGGCAAGGTGATCTGGTCCGTGCTCACTACCCCCAAAGACGACATCGCCTATTCGCTGACGATGGCGCCGCGTGTGGTCAAAGGGAAAGTCATCATCGGGAACGCGGGTGCGGAGTTCCCTCCCTATCGTGGCTACTTCTCTGCCTTCGACGCCGACAACGGCAAAGAACTCTGGCGGTTTTATACCGTCCCGGGCGACCCCAGGAAACCCTTCGAGAACCCGGCCCTCGAGAAGGCGGCGAAAACCTGGGGCGGAGAATGGTGGAAGCTCGGTGGCGGCGGATCGGTTTGGGACGGCATGGCGTACGATCCGGATCTCGATCTTCTTTACGTCGGCACAGGCAACGGTGCGCCGTGGCCCCTTGAACACCGTGAGGGCAAGGGCGCGAAGCCGATGGACAACCTCTATGTCGCCTCGATCCTCGCCGTCGACCCCGACAATGGCCAGTTAAAGTGGCACTATCAAGCCGTTCCCGGTGACATCTGGGATCTGGATAATGTGCAGCATCTCATGCTGGCGGATATCCGCATCAATGGCCGCGTCCGCAAGGTCATTATGCAGGCCAGCAAAGGCGGCTTCTTTTACGTGCTGGATCGCGCTACCGGCGAGTTTATCTCCGGCGCGCCATTCGCCAGGGTGAACTGGGCGACGAGCCTGGACCCCAAGACGGGCCGTCCGAACATCCATCCCGAGGCCTACTACAGCGCCGAGCGGGGTTTTACGATCCAGCCTTCTGCAGGAGGCGCACACAGCTGGGCCCAGATGGCATTCAACCCGGCCACGGGTCTGGTGTATATGCCGATCACGGACCAAAGCAGTTTCCCCTTCGTCTCGACCCCCAATTTTCAGTTAACACCGGGTGTGATGAATCTCGGACTCAACTTCGGACCTCCCGCGCCTGGCGCACCGCCCCGACCTCCCAATGCGAATCCGCCGGCCTGGGGACCGCCACGTGACCCGAGCCTGCGGCAAATGCTTTCCGCCTGGGATCCCGCAACCCAAACCGAAAAATGGACGGCGCCTGTTGGCGGCATGAGTTGGGGCGGCGTGCTTTCTACTGCAGGCAACCTGGTGTTTCAGGTAACCGGGCCTGCCGGTCCCAACGGCAGGCTCTATGCCTACACGGCGGACAAAGGCCAGAAGCTCCTGGAAATCGAGCTCGGACAGGGTTCTGCCGGGCCGCCGATTACCTACATGGTTGACGGCAAGCAATACGTTGCGGTGATGGCGGGTCATGGAACTGGCCCCTCTCCGGCTTTCGCGCCGCCTCCGGGTGTGCCTGTGCCACCGGCGCCCCAGCCGGTGCCTGGTCAACGGAACCCTCGAGTGTATGTCTACGCGCTTGACGCTAATGCCCCGAACCCGACACCCGCGCCTGCGGCCCCGGCTTCAGCACCCGGCGCGGTTCCCGCTCCTCCTCGGCAGTAGCTCTGAGTAATTTCGGGCCCCGGCACGCCAATCTCTAAACTCTGACCGCGGGTTTGGGGATTGGAAGACCTGGCCGGCCTGGCCCCGAAAATCTTCATGTCCTCGTCGATGGTCTGCATCACGGACTTCTGCGCGAAAGTAAGTTTGACTACGGTTGGAGTGTCACGACAATCTGCGGACTGCGGCCGCTTTCAACGGTGAGTTCCGTGTTCGTGATGTCGCGAGAGCCGTCCGAGACAGATTGAACGGTAGTCCCCAGGCGTTCTGTAAACACTCGATACTGTCCTGGGAGAAGCGGCAAAGTCCTCAAGGTACACTCCCTGATGTGAAGCGCGTTCCGGTAAGAGTTTTGATCGCTGCTGTCGTCTGGCAAGCACTCGCGAGTTATGCGGGCCCGCAGCAGCCCGGCCTCGCCGACCTGATTCCTGCCGCCGATGTGATCGTCGTCGGGCAAATCTCTGAGACGGACTATAGTCGGACACCGGCGGATGGGCCAATGACGGCGCAGGCGACCGTTCTGAGTGTTGTCAAAGGCAGGCTGCGAAAAGGCCAGTCGTTTAGATTCTCGGAAACGGCCTGGGTCGGCCCCAACTACAGGGCAGGTGAAGTTCGAGTGCTGTTCCTGGAGGCCGCGGGCGCGAATTCCTGGTGGATTCTTTCGAACCTCAACGCAAAGCCGGATTTCTTCATTGAGCGTGACGCGATACCCCTGCTCAACACAACTACATTGAAGTCGTTCCTGGAAAGGGTTCGCGTTCCTGTGCCCAAGAGCGTCCTCCTCACGAAGGCCATGCTGCGGTAGGCACCGCTTAACTCAGAACAAAACCCTAGATCTCGGCGGACTCCTCCTTTGAAACCGCTTCCGATGGCGTCCCGGCAGCTGAAGGTTGAGGCCACAGAATCCATTTGAGCGCCCCCGCCGTCACCACTCCAAAGAGCGCACCGACCGCAGCATTCTGTAGCACCTGCCCCATGACTTCCTGCACTCCGATGGGCGCCGCAAAGCCGATAACAACAGAAACCGGCAGCGCAAGCAATCCGCTGAACGAACCTCCGATCGCGCAGAACCAAATCCACCGTGTTGTCCGCCAGCTTTTCTGACGAAAGGCGCACCGCTGAAACAAGCCGATGACCGCTCCCAGCACGATGGCCAGCAGTGCACCTCACCCGTACCGAATCCGAGAGCGCAAGCCAGCACCCAGCGCAGCCGCAAGTACCATTTCGTGTAGTCACCCGCCGCCGAAGTCAGGAGTTCGAAGCGGACATCCTGCAGTGCGATCCGCGAACGGGCCGGAGATGATTTGATCCGGTGGGAGGCACAAAGAAAATGAGATGGTGACAGCGCACTCTGACGAGGAGCGACTGAACTCTCGGTCAGTTGAGCTTGAGGATCGATTTCGGTAGTCGCTCTTCCTTCACGAATGACGATGGCTGCAGGTTCAGGCTCGTGAGCCATTGATAGGGGCGATACCGTTTCGGGGGATACAGAAGCAATAAGAGAGCCATTGGGTTCCGACCTCCTGTTTCGTCGATTGTACGCATTGATTTTGGCCAACGTCATCTGAATCCTGCCCTCGACCCCATGCACTCGCGAGGCTGTCCCCGAAATTTCCCATTTTTGTTATGCTTTCCTCCCACGGGGTCTTGTCTATGTTCACATCTCGACGGGAATTTCTAAGCGCTGCAGGCGTTGCCGCATACGCCGCGTTCAGCCAACGCTTGTTCGCTGCGAATCCGACTCTCGGCCTGATCTTTCCGCCCGAGAACTACCCGATTCCGCCGGATGCGAAGCAGCTCTATCCAAGCGGGGTGGATTTCATCGGCAACGGCGTCGGTCTGCCCGGCGGCATGACTATCGAAGGCTACGAGGAAGCAATTCCGCGAGTGCTGCCCAAAGCCGTCGAACTGGCGAAGCAGGGCGCGAATGTCGTCTCTGTTTTCGGATCGTCGTTGACCTTCTACAAGGGCGCAAAGTTCCATGACGACCTGATAAGGCAGGTCGAGAATGCCGTGGGCCGCCGTGCCACGACTCAAAGCGCAGGCCTGCTTGACGGCCTTCGCACCGCCAACGCGAAACGCGTGGCCCTCGCGACCGCGTACACGGACATCGTTACCGAGCGTTTGAAAGTTTTCCTCCAGGAGTATGGCTTCGAAGTAACCGCAGCGAAAGGGCTGGGCTTCGAACGGATTCCCGAAGGCGCAGCGACCCACGACATCCTCTTCAAGCTCTGCACCGATAGCTACGCTGATTCGAAAAGAGCGGACGCGCTGGTCGTTTCGTGCGGCAGGCTCCAGACTCTCGACCTCATCGTTCCGGTGGAGAACGTCATCAAAGTGCCGGTCGTTTCGTCAACGCCGCACGGGCTCTGGCACGGAGTCAAATTGCTGGGCGCGAATGCGCGGGTTCAGGGTTTCGGCATGGTGATGGCGATGCGCAGCTGATTCGTTCGAATTGAGCCTGCCTAGTGCAACCGCTGCGTGTCGCGGATCGCGACTACCTGCGGGCGTAGAGACCGCAGCGAATGCCGAATTCAGAGTAACGTTCGTTGAGTTGGCCGGGCGCTTATGTAGTGCGCGGTTTACAGCACTAAGGTCTCAACACATACTCCGGCGCCGTGGTGTTCGCCCCCTTGTGGCAGCAACTTCCCAGGAAATTCGGCCGGTAAGGGTTGCTGTAACTGTTGTTGCCTACGGGAAGCGAACCCACTTTCGCGGGCCCGTTGATTCGTGCCAGCACGCGGGCGCGCGCGCTCTCAATCTGGCGGAGCAGCCCGTCCATGTCCCACCCGACAAGCTTGCCCTTCCAGTACACGACCTTCCCCGCGATCAGGACGTCGCGGACGTGCCGGGGATTCATCATGGTGACAATGGTGCCCGGCACGTTGTTCATCGGCCAGGTGTTGATGTTCCGCGCATCGAGCACGACGATGTCTGCTTCCTTGCCTGGAGTCAGCGTGCCGACCTTGTCCAGAATGCGGTTCGCCGCGGCACCTGCGATCGTGGCCATCTCAATCACCTGACGCGACGTGACCAGTTGCGGGATGGGCAGACCGCCCGGGTTGCTCTCGTTGAAGGCGAGGTCGTTGGCCAATGCACGCTGCAGGCAGAAAGCGCCGCGCATCAGCGAGAACGGGTCTGTTGTCATGTTCGTATCGACATCAGGACTCAGGCTGGGAAGGATGCCGTGGTTGAGCGCCTGCTGAATCGGCGGCATTCCGTGCCGCATCTGCATCTCGATAAGGTTGGCGATTGACACATGCGCGCCTCGATCGCGCACGATCTCCCACGCTCTGGATTGATTGGCCTTCGGGTAACCCGACGAGCCGCCTCCGATCTGAGCCACCGGGTTGTCCTGCCAGCGGGTGGCGTGCACAAACGTGACGTCGGACCAGTCGGTGCCGTTTCGCGCCTCGGCCGCTGCACTGACGATGCCGTTCGGATTCGCGACGGTATGAATGTTGATCAGCGCACCGAACGAGCGGCCGAGCTGCCACCCCGTGTACGGCGCGCCGGCGAATGCCGGTCCCGTGGCGCCCGCGAAACCGAGCGTCACCAACTGGTCTCGTGAACTGAAGTAGGTCTTCGCGAGCCGGCCGATCCCTTTCGTTGTGTCATTCATGGCCCCGGGGACTTCGTACGCAAAGCCCTCGGCACTTCTGTTGGTTCCCCCGCCGTAGTCAAAGACCATCCTGCGCCCGGAGTCCATCAGTCCCTTGATCATGGCGTCAGTGTGTTCCGGCGTGTGGTTGGCCTGCGACGTGTCTGTTCCACACGTGACGCCCTCGCTGATCTGGCTCAGACACGCGACAAGCTCCGAGATGTAGCAGTCTTCAGGATCGTAGGGCACGCGCCCCAGGTCCCAGATGAACGCGCCGGGGTTTCTCGGATCCGCGAGCCGTCCGGCCGTCCAGATGTTTTGGACCACCGACCCATAGCTCTCCTGCGGCCATGCGCCTTGCAGCATGCCGTCCGCGATGATGCTGCGTTGCAAAGTCTCGTACTGGTGATGATGCGTGGTGATGAATCCCGGCATCACGATTGTGCCCGAGCAGTCGACCACTTCGGCGTCAGCGGCAGCGATGCTGGGCCCGACACTGGCGATCACCTTCCCGTCGATCAGAACATCCGCCTTCTCGAAGTCCCCAACCTTTGGGTCGAGGCTGAGCACGACGCCTCCCCGCAGCAGGATGCGGCGTTTGCGACCATCGCCGACGAGATTCTGCAGGTCCGAAGGAGTCGCTGTACGGAGGCCGTCGAGCTGCTGCGGGGCCACGGGCCTTGCAGCCGAGTGACAGGCTCCTGCAGCGATGGTCGTGAGGGTAGCGAGGGTGGCGCCGGCGCTGGTGGTAAGGAACTCGCGCCGGGACGGGGGATTCGTGGACATGGGTTGGCCTCCTTACGCGGTGATTCGGAGGAGCTTCATCAGGTTCCCGCCCAGGATCGCTTCCTTGTCGGCATTACTCAAAAAAGGCGCATTGAGGACAAAGTCGATACCCACGGGCCAGTCAAAGGGGTAGTCGGTTCCGTAAAAGATGTGATCGACGCCGACCTCCGCCACGAGGTGTCGTAAACCTTCTTCGCGAAAGATCATCGTGTCGATATACAGTTGGCTCCTGAAGTACTCGCTTGGTTTTTTCTTCAACGCTTTGCAGTCCGCGCCATTGGCCCCGCCGCGCCCGCACAACGCATCCGATCGACCGCTGTATGAAGGCAAGTAGCCGCCGGCGTGAGCGGCGCAGATCTTGAGTCCGGGAAAACGATCCAGCGTTCCTTCGAAGATGAGGTGCGAGAGGAATACGGTGGTCTCCAGGGGGTTGCCTATCGTATTGCTCAACCCGCCTCTTCCCTGCAGACGAGGATTCTGCGTCGTGCCGGCTGAGCCGGGCTGTGGGTGCATGAATATGACGACACCGAGTTCCTCGGCTTTGGCCCAGAACGGATCGAACTTCCGGTCCGAGAGTTCCTGGCCTTCAACGCTACCTCCGATGGCGGCGCCGCGCATCCCGAGTTTTTTTATCGCCTCGTCCAATTGTTCCGCCGCCAGATCCGGATGTTGCAACGCGAGAGTGGCCATTCCCACGAATCGGTCCGGATACCGGGCGCACCACTGGGAGATTTTTTCATTCTGCAACTTGATGAGGTCTCGAGCCAGAGACCGGTCCGCCGAGTACGCCCAGGCATTCACGTTGATCGCCTGATAGTCGATACCCTGCGCGTCCATATCGATCAGTCGCTGCGGGTTGCCGAGGGCAATGTTGCCGGTAAGGTTCGCCTTCGCCGTGGTCGCGAGGTTGGTGTCCTTGACCAGATCCCAGACCTCAGGCACGAAACAGTGAGAATGAATGTCGACGGTCTTTACGCGACGACCGCCGATAAACAACTCTCGACGTCGGCCTGGAGGGGCGCCGACCTGAAGCGACGATAACGCGCCACTCGCGAGGCCACTACTACTGATGAACATTCCGGCGGTCGCGCCCGCGACATTCTTAACGAAGTCTCTGCGATTCAGCATGGTGTTCTCCTCCGTCACAGGTCAAGGTCAGCCTCTGGGCCATCGGGCTTGCCACTTCGCGCGCAGTGCGGCACGGTCCACTTCCCGCCCGCGAAGGAATACTCTGCTGATCCTCCGGGAATTGGCAATGTTTTCGAGCGGATTCGCATCCAGCACCGTGAAGTCGGCGTTTTTGCCGGGCGCGATCAATCCGGTATTGAGGTGAACCGCATCGGCGGAGTCGCGCGTCGCGGCGACAATGGCTTCCATCGGAGTCAGGCCCATCCAGACCCAGTTCTCGAATTCGAGTTGCCCCATCCAGCCGATGAAGAAGCGCGTCTGCCCTGTGTCGCTGCCGAGCACAATTTTCATGCCTGCCGCTCGCAGCTTCAGCGCGTTTGTGGCGCCTACCTGCCGGAGATTCGCGCGGGCGCGCGCGACAGAGTCGGGCGTGATTGCCGCCAATTGGGCGCCCCAATGCTCCTGGATCTGGCGCGGCGGAACTGTTTCGCGCAACAGCGGATCGTTCCAGTCCTCACGCGTGAAGGCCGACGAGCCGACGTTTGGATGAAACCACATGTTCGGGCGGTCTTTTTTCGCGACGCGTTCTCGAATAATGGACAGGAGTTCGTCATCGGGCACTTCACCGTTGCGAACCGGCAGATGGACCCACCCTTCCACGCCGGCGCCCATGAGGATTTTGGCGTCCTTGAGGGTCACATTATGCGCGGCCACGGGAAGGTTCAACCGGTGTGACTCCTTTATAACGGCGAGGTAGATTTCCGGCGTCAGTGTTTTCGTCCGCCCGCCACGATCGTCCACCCAGATCTTGATGAACGCGGGTTTCATGCGGGCGTTGTCCTCGACCGCCGCTCGAGCCTCCGCGACACTGGTCACGGGATAGGGAACGTCGGCCCTCGAAGGATGGCCCTGTGCGCCCGATCCCGGCCATGCGATTCCCGGACCCGCAGTAAGGAAAAGCGCTGCGCCGAAAGGCATCTCGTCGCGGACGCGCAACGGCGCGCTTGGCCAGTTGGTCCTTCCGCCGCGCAGGTCGGACCGGTCGACAAGATCGGCAATCCCAACCACACCCCCGACGCCGTAGTACGCCATGCGTTCGAGGTGGTCGATGAGATTCTCGCGCGTGAAGTACTCCTTCGCCATCGTCCCATCGAAATCGTGCTGATAGCCGATATGACCGTGGACATCGACCTTCGTCGGTATGACGGTTTTTCCCGAAAGATCCACGCGCACTGCGCCTGCGGGAACCTGAACCTGGCCGCGCCGGCCTGCTCGGGAGAATTGCGTGCCTTCCATGATGAAGGCGGAGTCCTCAATCACCGTTCCGTCGCCGACGATCAGTCGCGCCCCCTCGAACACCGTGGAGCGCGGGGCTTGCTGTCCGTTCATCAGGCACACATACACGGCTAAGAGCAGAAGGCATGAAACGCTCAGTGCCCGGCGCATGGTCACCTCGCTGGATGTGAGAATCAGGGAATTCAGTGGGATTCTCCCGGGTTAGCATCGGTCGCGTCAAGTTCCAACGCCCTTGAGTGCGTCCTTCGCGTCTCGTGTTTCTTGACACGGGCGGTCTACAATCAGGCCGGAGGACAGATTTCCGAACAACTGGCGAGGTGGATTCGCGATCACATGAAAAAACGAAAGTGACGAGGAGGGCAGGTTGATAAGTACGCGAGTGGACCCCGTGACCGTGTTGCGCGGGGAGTCGCGTCCCCTACCACTTCCCGGCGTAGTCGGCTGAGAAGCCGTGTTTCCGGGAAGCCAGGTACTCGTACTGTAGACGGTTCATCTGCCGGATGTGAATCAGATCGTGGACAAGCCATGAGGCGATGAGATCGCCGACACGTAAAGGTCCCGTCCCCTGGTTCGGATGCGTGGCTTCCCACGGGATGTTCTGTAGCTCACTCAGCCACGCAAGCGACACATTCCGTTCTCGCACGAAGCGAGCAAGCGATTCTCGAACGTCGCGCGTGTTATACGCGCGATCCACGGCCCAACGTTCCGGATCAATGCGGGGCCAATCGCGGTCCGGGCTTTCGATCGTGAGTCTGACCCTTGTCCGAAAGTCTTCTACTTCTTCGTCTGCAAGATGGTTGGTGACCTCGAGCAGGGACCACTTGTCCGGTGACGGTTTCCATCTCGCCTGCTCGTCCGACACACCGCTGAGCAATCCACGGAAAACGTCCATGTGAGCCCGGAGACGGGCAGTGATGTAATCAAACGCTAATGCGCTCATGCTGCGGCCACCTGCGATCCTCAACCGGCAAGCGCAGTAGGCGGCGCCGATTACGGTGATTCTTAACCGGTAACTTAGCTCGGATCGGGGTCAGGCCCGTTGTTTACATATTCGCGAATGGAAAAATGTAAACAACTAGTCTGACCCCGATTTTGGCCTCCGCGTCAGCCAGCCAGGTTATTTCAGGCAACCTGTTCGCGGAGAAGTTGCGCGAGGGCGAGTCGGCGCAGCTTCCGGCGGCGGATTGCACGGCCGCCCAACAGGACGCGCAGGGCTCGCCGGTCTTCGCCTTCATCCTCCTCGATTCCCTCATCCTCGTCTTCATCTCCCTCGCGCAAGAGTTGCGCGAGAGCCAATCGACGAAGCTTGCGACGACGGAGTGAGCGACCGCCAATCAGCAAACGTAGCACTTGACCTTCGTCATCGTCCTCGATTGCATCGTCCTCATCTTCGTCGCCTTCACGAAGAAGTTTGGCCAAAGCCAGGCGGCCCACCTTACGACGGCGAATCGCGCGACCGCCAACCAGCAAACGCAGGGCTCGCCGCTCTTCACCCTCGTCATCCTCAATTTCCTCATCATCGTCATCCCGATCTCGGAGAAGTTGCGCCAATGCCAGGCGTCGTAGCTTGCGGCGGCGTAATGCCCGGCCGCCGACCAGCATCCGCAGCGCTTGCCGATCCCCGGCGACCTCACCATCTTCCAATTCGGTGTCTTCCGCATCGTCGCCCTGACGCAGAAGATTTGCCAGAAGCAGGCGGCGCATCCGACGTTTACGCAGCATCCGGCCACCAAGTAGCAGGCGTAGTGCTCGTCGCTCCTCGGTTTCGCCCTCTTGCTCGTCCAGGATCCTTTCAGCTTCCATGGGTTCGCTCCTCTGTTTCATTAGTTAAGTTCGTCAGTTAATTTCATGCACCCTTTTGGGTTGAGATGCTTTTTCCCTTATTCGACAAGGCAGTTTTAACGGTATTGCGCCGCAAGACGCGACTGACCAGTACGCGCTGAAGAATACGGCGCCGAATAGATCGGCGCAGGAGTCCGCCTACCAGTAGCCGCCGAAGAGCCCTCTCTTCGTCGTCCTCATAAGCTTCCTCGTCCTCATAGGTGTCGCCGAGCACGACCGCGATGCCAGCTTCAAATGCTTCCTCAAGAGCGGCTTCGATCTCGTCGACTTCATCCTCACCGACGAGCTTTGCCAAATCCTCTTCAACCAGTTCCTGGCGCTTCCCTGCCTTGTCGACTCTTTCCACTCGGACGATGCCTCCCATCGCCGGATTAATTGTCACCATGAGCTGCTCGTCTTCGCCAGCCCCTCCTTCAGCTCCCGGTTTGAAGCTTGCGACTCCTTTGCGCTCGGACTCTCTCTGGGGTTCGGCCATCGACATTACCTCCATTCGCTTGGCACTTGTAAGATGCAACGGATCAGACAGGTTGCAGCAGGGTTTCCGGAATTCAGGAAGGCAACACGGACGGAGA
Organism: Terriglobia bacterium; assembly: GCA_035712125.1. Classification (GTDB taxonomy): domain Bacteria; phylum Acidobacteriota; class Terriglobia; order 20CM-2-55-15; family 20CM-2-55-15; genus DASTBJ01. The sequence continues at coordinate 2,851 of DASTBJ010000291.1, read as the reverse complement.
GAGCTTGAACAAACCCGGAATTCCCTGACTGTCGCAGACGGATCCTCAGACGCTACTAATGTCAGGGTGCGGACACATATCAGGTTCGTTACCGATTTCCGACCGCGGGATACCCTTACACGCCTCGACCAGGATCCTAACGATTTGTCTCGTGCGGAAATTAACAATGCAGGCGCGCAGCGCGAACTTTCCGTCGACGACGGCGTTCGACAGGAAAGCATCGCCTCCGCTTTCGATTGCGGTGAGAATCGAGGCGTTCAATCGATTGAGATACGCTTCGCCTTCCTCCGAGCCGGAGCGGTTCCGCATATCCCGGATATATCGAAACGTGGTGATGCTAAGGCTGCGTGAAAGAGCTTCGAACTCGCCATGCTTTTCGAACAACCCGTAAAGATGTGCGGCAAGACGGATGTCATCGCTGATCATCTTTCGATAGTTGTCGCGTCCGGCGTGACGCAACGCCATCCAGACCTTGAGCGCCCGAAATCCTCGCGAGTTTTGCATACCGAAATCGATGTAGTTGGTTTCATTGTCCTCAAGGTGGTAATACGGAGGACGATACAAAAACGCGTTCAGGAGGTCCTCCGGGCGGCGTACCAGCGCGCATCCGCACTCCAGCGGCGCACCTGCGGGTTCACAGGAATCCAGCGAATGACGTCTGTGCCCCGAAAAAGATCCGCCGCCTTTTGTATCCAGGTGTGTGTCGCAGCAGAAGCGTACACACGCAGGGGTCGCGCATCCTTACCCGCCAGTCCCGACCGGCGTACGTCCCAGCCTGCCTTCGCACGGCGGGCCGCAAGGAAGCAGATAAAATTCGCCATATTTCCGCCGCTCACCATCAGGCCTCCGCAGTCGACGGGCAAGCCAATAAACTCCAATCCAGCGAATGGTTTGCCTTTCAATCTCCGTTGCGAGGGGCGCCAGCTTCCAAACGCCAACGTTCGCATTCACCGCAGCAGACAGCAATTCAGAAAGAACGCCGATGCCCGTCGGTCCCGCAGTGATGTACCCCCAGAATCGGGGATGGGCATTGAAAAGAGAGTGCGCGAGCAACATCGCAGTTGCTTCGTCGAGCAGTGGGCCGCCGGCACTCGGCTGAACCGGCAGCGGCGTATTCGTTTTCAGCAGGTCCTGCAGGACAGCGGGCGGCTCTCCAGAAGTCACACGCCGTGCTGCGAGCGTCTGGAAATGCTGGGCAATGCGGTCTATCAATTGATGCCCCATGGAGCGAAACTCTTCCGCGTCTATTCCTACTGGTGTTTGTCGATGACGCAGATCGTCCATCGCCGTCTTCCTCTCGGATCTTCTCTTATGACTGTTGCTCGCCGAACCAGTAACAAAGCCCATCCGGTGCGATGACGTAGAACACCTTCCACGCCTTTCCAATGCGCTGCTCGCGTCACGAATAGTTATCACTGCCGCAAACTGCTATAAGGACTCAGAGCGCAATCGGGGTGATCATGAATTCAACGATACTTGCCGCCACGTGGAGCGATGGACTGTTCGTTGAGACGGGTCAAGCGCTCCATCAGGAACTCCGAGGTAAGGTGGTCCGTGCACTCGCAGCCGATGGGCAGGGAGGGGCGCTGGCTATCGTCGACGGGCACTCCCTGGGCCGACGCACTCCCACGGGAGAATGGAGCACCATCGCGACAAGCGAATTTCCTCTCGCGTGCAGCGTGGCAGCGGGCAAGGCGATCTACGTTGGGACGCATGATGCACACGTGCTGCGCGTCGACTTCAATGGAAGTATCGATAGGCTCAGCGGTTTCGACGCGACGCCCGGGCGCAACACCTGGTACGCGGGCACGGCATTGATTAATGGACAGACCGTCGGCCCGCCGCTAGGGGTGCGATCGATCGCGGCGACTGCCGACCGTCTCAACGTTCTTGCCAACGTTCACGTCGGCGGTATTCCACGGTCGACAGATGGCGGAATGAGCTGGAAACCGACCATCGCTGTCGAGAGCGATGTCCATGAGGTTTGCGCGCATCCGGTTCATGCTGAGCTAGTGGCTGCTGCGTCTGCGATCGGGTTGTGCATCAGCCGGGATGGTGGAGCGACGTGGATCACCGAACAGGAAGGTCTGCATGCGTTGTATTGCTCCGCGGCCGCGTTCGTTGGGAATGAGATTTTCGTCGCGGCGGCGGAGGATCACTTCGCTAATCGAGGAGCGGTGTATCGGCGAGGGATTGGAGGCGAAGGTTTGTTGAGGCCGCTCGATGGCGGATTTGCCGAATGGACAAGCGGAATCGTCGACACGGGTTGTATCTCGGCGCTTGGGTCGACCGTGTGCATCGCGGACAAGAGAGGAAACTTGTATGTGTCCGAGGATACCGGCGGTACGTGGTCGCGTCGCGCGAGCGGGCTGCCGGGGTTCAGCAGCGTTTTGGTGATTTGAGGGTTAAAGGAGTGTGAAATCGTCAGACCGGTTGTGGGCCGAATATCGGGGCGTATTCCCGCAATCGCCGCCTATTTATACAGCTGCAGATTACGATACGCTGAGTCGATCGTCGGGGCGCGGCGAACGGCGTAGCCGGACCAGTCCTTGTATTTCTCAAACATCAGCGTTTGCTGCAGTTCAGGAAGACTCTTCCCTTGCGCCATTCCCGCAGTAACCGCGGCAACGAGTTCCTCAAAAAACACTCGATTGGCGGTAACGTCGGCCTTCGTTCCGAGCGCGCCGTGCCCTCCCGCGAAGATATCAAAGTCGAGGGACTCGACAGTCTTGTACGAACGTATCCACTCCGACAGCGGACTACCATCGAACGGGCCGCACGCGCTTGGAAACGATAATGGACTGCCGGTCGCCGGCAGCGCGACGTCGCTGATGAACTCCGTGGCAAATGC
>DASTBJ010000290.1:0-6757 GCA_035712125.1 Terriglobia bacterium | reverse complement strand
CTGCTTGAGGTCGGTCAGCAATGCAGCCGCGGGCTTATCGATTTCGGCGGCGCTTGCGGGCAGCCGATCTTCGATGTCCTGATGGTGATCCCATCCTCCCGCCCAGACCTGCACGAAACGCACACCGCGTTCGACGAGCCGGCGTGCGATCAGCAACTGCCTCGCCTGCGGCGTGTCGCCATATAACGCATGGATGCTCTGCGGTTCCTTCGAGAGGTCGAAGGCATCCGTCGCTTCGATCTGCATGCGGTAGGCCATCTCAAAGGACTGAATACGCGCTTCGAGCTGCGGGTCCTTCTGCAGGTTCTGGCTGTGCATAGCGTTGAGTTTTTGCACCAGATCGAGTTCGCGGCGTTGCTCCTGCCGATTGAAATATTCGTTGCGGATATTCTGGATCATTCCTTCGACGGTAGGCGCAGACGTGTTGATGCTCGTCGCCTGCAGATCTCCCGGAAGGAACGCTGCGCCCCAGTTCAGGGCTCCGCCCGGAGGCGAGCCGCCATTGGGCCTCAATGCAATATAACCAGGCATATTTTCGTTCGCGCTGCCAAGTCCGTACAGAGCCCATGCGCCCATACTCGGCTTGGCCATACGCAACGAACCTGTATTCATCATGACCGTCGCGACATCGTGTGCGGGAATGTCGGTCTGCATCGAGCGGATCACGGCCAAATCGTCCACATGCGCCGCGATCGACTGAAACACTTCGCTCACCTCAATGCCCGATTTCCCATATTTGGCAAACTTGAAGGGCGACGCCATTGCGACGCCGTTGAGTCCCGGCAACGACTGTCCGTCATATTTGGTGAGGGCGGGTTTAGGATCCCAGGTGTCGACCTGCGAGGGCGCACCCTGCGCGAAAATGTGAATCACGCGCTTCGCCTTTGCCGGGAAGTGCGACCTGCTCTGTCCCCCGGGACTTTGAGGCAGCGCGAACACCTCTTCGGAAAGCAGGCTCGCCAACCCCAGAGAACCCAGGCCCATCCCGCAGCGCGCAAGGAAGTCGCGGCGGGATGGCATCTCAGGTCGCCCCCGTTTTCTGCAATCGCAATCTTTCATATGGTTACCGGTTATAACACGGTGACTGGCAGGTCACCGGCATTTGCCCCCTTCTGTTCAGGACGATTGTGTCGCACTCCGCCCTGTAGATCAAAAACCGGGCAGGAAGGTTTAATTCAACTGGAATGAAGCCTATGCGCGCCGTTCGAGGTGAGGGTCGAATCAACCGACTGGACTCGCGCGCACCGGGCGGGACTATCACCTGAGGAAGAAATCCTTATGGCACGGGTTCGATCTTGAGAACCACCCCCGGGCTCTCATCCGTCAGGACGTACAACAAACCATCCGGACCGACCCGCACGTCGCGAATGCGCTGATGAAGTTCGGTAAGAATCGGCTCGCGTTGAATAGGGCGGCCCTGCTCAAAGCTGATGCGTTGCAAATGCCCTGTAGCTCGGGTGCGGCCTTCGAACATGGACCCGACAAACGCGTTCCCTTTCCAGTTGGGGAACCTGTTGCCGGTATAAAAGGTCATGCCCGAAACGGCGATCGATGGCACCCAGTACATAAACGGCGCCTCCAGATCGGCCCGCCACGTGGCGTCGCTTATCTTCGTACCGTCATAGTTCATGCCAAACGTGACCAGCGGCCAACCGTAATTCCGGCCCGGCAACAGGATGTTGACCTCATCACCCCCGAGCGGTCCGTGCTCGTTTTCCCACAGGGCACCGGTCTCGGGATGCACCGCAAGACCCTGCGGACTGCGATGGCCCAGCGTGTAGATCTCCGGACTGTACCCTGCCTTGCCGATAAACGGATTATCCGCAGGAGCCGTGCCATCATCGCGTAAGCGCAAAACCTTGCCGCCATGGTCGTCACCTTTTTGCGCGCGCTCCTGCTCCTGACGTTCACCGATCGTCAGATACAGATATCCGGCCCTGTCGAAGGCAATCCGGCCGCCGAAATTCGTCGGAGAGTCGCTCCATGTGTTGGCAACAAAAATTTCCCGCACATCCTCCAATGCCGAGCCATTGAAGCGCGCTCTGGCAAGAGCCGTGGTGGTCAGGCTCCCTTCTCCCCCTTTGGAGTACGTCAGGTACAGAAACCTGTTTTCGGAGAACTTCGGATGCAGTGCGACTTCAAGCAATCCGCCAAGCACGGTCGTGCGAACTGCGGGAACACCCGACACGGGCTGTGGAACCAGCACGCCGCTTCTGATCACGCGAAGGCGGCCGGCACGCTCCGTGACGAGCATGTCGCCATCAGGCAGGAAAGCAAGACTCCATGGGTTCGCCAGACCACCCGCAACAACACTGACGCGAATTCGCTGCTGCGCTGTCTCAAACACCTGTGGTAGCGGTGGTAACGGCAGAGATGCCCGTCCTCCTTGTTGGCTGCGCAGCGTGACACTGAAAATTATGGACACAACGGGCACAGCAAAGAGCAGCTTCTTCATGGAGGAATATCCTATCAGTTTACCCGTTGAGCGCAGCCTTCAGCTGGTCGAGTAATTCGGGGCTCAGGTCTGTGCTGAAATGCAGAACGTGTTCGTGAATATCGAGTGTTTCGAAGTAGTCCGTACGGCATTTCAGATGGACAAACCCTCCAGGTGAAAACATGCCTTCTTCGTAAAACACGAGGCGAATGCGCCAGGCACCGCGCTCAATCGGGTTCCGACAATGCCGGCACTTCGCCTGTCGGGTCGGCGAGCGTTCAGCTCCATCGATGCGCGGAAGCCTTCGGTGAAGCAGGCTGCGGCGAGCAATGCGCTCGAGAAGATCCTTGCCCGGCAGGTCAGACGTTGATTCGAGGGCCTCGAGAAGCGGCTCCGGCCGCTTATAGGCGGCGCACTCCGGATGGAACCATAAAGTCATTTCGCCTTCCGCAAAAGGGTTTGCGAGACGTTCGCCGAAGCGCAGTGTTCCCCGATCGATACCGCGGGAACACCCGCGGCACCGGGATCGTCCGGTTGGTGCGACCTCGAAAGTGTGTGGCATATCAATAAGGATATCGGATCAGAGGGCATGGGCCGAGCAGCCACCAGCGATCAACCCACCCACCACTGTGCATAGACGCCGAGCACGATGGCAGCAACAATGAAAAGCAGGGCGCCATAAAGAAGGACACGCAAGACAAACCCAGGCTCGTCTCCGGTCATGATTCACCACCGCCGTTCCAGGAAAGATCGAGACAGCAATCGCCGTGCGATACTCATATCCCAAAGGAGAAATAAAAGGAATGCCCTCCGATGTCCGTTTCCCTGATCCTTCAGCCGACCTGTCGAGCCTGGCACGTGAAGCTATGGTCCAACGGGGTTTTGCGGTTGATTTTCCAGAGGCTGCTATTGATCAGGCGGAAAGCCTTTCCGAACCCGCGCAGAACGACAACATTCCGGACAAACGCCACCTGCTGTGGTGTTCCATAGACAATGACGATTCGCGAGACCTTGACCAGCTGACCGTGGCTGAGCCGTTGGATGTGAAGTCGACGCGGGTTCACGTCGCGATCTCGGACGTTGATGCGCTTGTGCGGAAAGGGAGTCCAATCGACACCCATGCACGGCACAACACGACATCCGTGTACACCCCGACGATCATCTTTCCAATGCTGCCGGAGCGCCTTTCCACGGATTTGACGTCGTTGAATCCGCACGAAGACCGAATCGCGGTCGTCATTTCTTATACGGTCGGTCCAGACGGGCACGTGAACGACGGTGCCGTGGGACGCGCTCGCATTCGCAACCATGCGAAGCTGGCATATAACGGCGTCGCCGCGTGGTTGGACGGGGAGGGGGACGCGCCCGATTCCATCGCGGATATCGCAGGCCTGTCCGACCAGCTTCGCATTCAGGACGAGGCGGCTCAGCGGTTGAGAATGCGCCGGTATGAAGACGGCGCTCTGGATCTGGAAACGATCGAACCGCGGGCAATTATGGACGATGGCCGTGTCGTTCAGCTGAGACGCGAAAGGAAAAACCGCGCACGTGCACTCATAGAAGACTTCATGATAGCCGCAAACGGCGTAACGGCTCGTTACCTTGAAACGAAGGGTATGCCGTCCATTCGGCGTGTGGTGCATTCGCCCGAACGATGGGATCGACTGGAGGCACTCGCTGCCGAACTCGGAGACCACCTGCCCCCGGTTCCTACTCCAAAGGCGCTTGCCGACTTTCTGTCGCGCCGTCGACAGGCGGATCCTCTCCGCTTCCCGGACCTTTCGCTGGCCGTCGTTAAACTGCTGGGTCGCGGCGAGTACGCGCTGACACGCACTCAGGAGGATGACGCCGGTCATTTCGGCCTCGCCGTTAGAGACTACGTCCATTCCACGGCTCCCAACCGCCGCTATACCGACCTCATTACGCAACGGTTACTAAAGGCTGCCATCGGCGATGCGCGCAGGCCTTACTCAATTCAGGAATTGGAAGCGCTCGCAGAGCACTGTACACGGCAGGAGGATGCGGCTGACAAAGTCGAACGTCAGATGCGGAAATCGGCAGCAGCGCTGTTGCTTTCTGACCGAGTCGGACAGCATTTCGACGCCATAGTTACTGGAGCGGCGGCGAAGGGCACCTGGGTTCGAATTTTCGATCCGCCGGCAGAAGGGAGACTCGTGCGAGGAACTGCTGGCCTCGACGTGGGCGACCGACTCTCCGTCCGTCTCGTGGGAACAGACGTCAGGCAAGGCTTTATCGATTTCGAAAACTAACCCGCACGGCCAGGGCCGTCTTTCGCTGTTATGATGAATTCCAATGAGACGTGTTGCAGTTCGCGCAAAGCGTCGAGTCCGCGAGGCTCGCATGATTGCCGCCGCATGGAAATCTCCACGGCGTCCCATCCTTGTTCAGATCATTCCAACACGACGCTGTAATCTTTCCTGTCAGTACTGCAACGAATACGACGATTTCTCACAACCAGTTCCCACTGCTGAAATGCTTCGCCGGATTGATCACCTTGCCCGTTTGGGCGCGCTATGTGTTCATCTCAGTGGAGGCGAACCCCTGCTGCATCCCGACTTCGATGAGATCATACGGCGCATCCGCCGACATGACATGTTCGCGGGCGTGCTCACGAACGGTTACCTCCTTAACGTCGACCGCATCCAGCGCCTCAATCGCGCGGGCCTCGACAACCTGCAGATCAGTATCGACAACGTAACCCCGGACGAGGTCTCGAAGAAGAGCCTGAAGGTTCTCGATCAAAAACTTCAATGGCTGGCCGAACACGCGGAATTCGACGTCAATATCAACTCGGTCCTTGGCAATGACATGGTCCGGCCGGAAGAAGCTCTTGCCGTCGCCGATAGGGCGCGCGAACTCGGCTTAAAGAATGCTGTCGGAATTCTTCACGACGGAAGCGGACAGCTTCAACCCCTGGGCAAACCTCAATGGGAGGTTTACGAAAAAATAGTGGGGCGACGCGCCAATTCGTTCTCCGCCTTCATTCATTACGACCAGTTTCAGCGAAATCTTGCGCAGGGTCTGCCCAACGAGTGGCATTGCCACGCCGGAAGCCGTTACCTCTATGTCTGCGAGGATGGACTTGTACACTATTGCTCTCAACAGCGTGGCCATCCGGGAATACCACTCGATCGCTATCAGCCGGAAGACCTCGAACGCGAATATCACACGGTAAAATCCTGCGCGCCTTATTGCACGATCTCGTGTGTTCATCGGGTTACGGTTGTGGATGAGTTTCGGGTGGATCCGACCTCTGCGCTCTCCCAGTTTTTCCCAGAGACTCTTCCCATGCCGGTCAGGGTCATGAAGCGGCTCTTTCTGCCGAAGACTCCGGGTCAGCCAACCGCGTTTGCCAGGCTGACGCTCAAACTTCTCCGATTAAAATGACGGCGAGGTTGGGCCTGCCCGAGTGGCTCAGTCTGTTGTTCTTCTCCACGTTCCTCGTCCTTGCGTGGCTGCGCCCGCTGGACCGGACGCATCGGCGAAATGCGAGCGCATTAGGTGCTATTGCGATCGGGCTCGTCCTGCTGACGAATTCAGAACTGCTCCTGTGGACTCGCTCGTTCATGCCCCTGCTCCTGATGCCAATGGCGTATTGGCAGACGGGCCAATTTACAGCACCAATCAACGAAAAATTTCAGAGATACCTGGCCGTCATCGATCGCAAGATCTTCAACGCTGTCGGCCACCGTTCGCTGCCCGAGGGCCTCAGGCGCGCGTTTCACGGGTTTCTCGAGTACTCCTATTTGTTCGTCTACCCGATGGTTCCATCGGCGCTTGCTGTCCTGTATGGTGCCGGCGCCGGTGCATACGCCAGAGAGTTCTGGTCGGTCGTTCTGCCTCCAACCTACATCTGTTACGCGACATTGCCATTTCTTCGAACGCTGCCGCCACGCTCGATCGAGATTGTTGCAGCGCGGAAGGTCAACCCGGCAGGAATTCGCGGATTCAACATGGTTGTGGTCCGACACGTAACGCATCAATCCAACACATTCCCCAGCGGGCACGCAGCGGCGGCAATGGCGGTAGCGCTGGTGTTAATGCGTTTCGTGCCTCCGGCAGGCGTTCTTTATCTGCTGCTCGCTATCAGCATCATGGCGGGCGCGTTCTTCGGGCGCTATCACTATGCTGCAGATGTCCTGCTGGGGGCCGCACTCGCGGTTTTCAGTTTCATGGCATTCTCTCGTTAGCACTCGGCTAATCGGGGCAGGTCATTGAAGGAGCACCCGTGCGTCGGACAGAATCAGGAGACCCAGTCCTGCAAGTACAAATGGCAGTGCAATATGACCATATCCCCGAATT
>DASTBJ010000289.1:0-10555 GCA_035712125.1 Terriglobia bacterium | reverse complement strand
GATCCTCACGATGAGAACCAAGGGTCTGTCGATGATGCGCCTGCCGTTGACACAGTGGTCGCTGCTCATTACCGCCGTTCTGGGTCTTCTGGCATTCCCTGTGTTGCTGGCAGCAGCGATTCTGCTGGTCTTTGACCGGGCGGGCGGTACGAGTTTCTTCATTCCCGGCGGGATCGTTCTCAATAACCAGCTTATCGAACATACGGGCGGTCACCCGCTGTTATGGCAGCACCTGTTCTGGTTCTTTGGGCATCCGGAAGTGTACATCGTGATTCTTCCCGCGATGGGAATTGCCTCCGACATTCTCGCCACCTTCTGCCGGAAACCGATCTTCAGTTACAAGATGATGGTTTACGCCATGGTGGCAATTTCAGGATTGAGCTTTATCGTGTGGGGCCACCACATGTTCGTCAGCGGCATGAGCCCGTTCCTTGGATCGGTTTTCACCATCACGACGCTGTTGATTGCCGTGCCTTCCGCGGTCAAAACCTTCAACTGGCTTGGTACTGTTTGGGGTGCGCGCATTCAGTTCACGTCAGCGGGGCTGTTCGCCATTGGCTTTGTCTCACTCTTCGTGAGCGGCGGATTGAGCGGCATCTTTCTGGGGACGTCAGCAGCAGACATTCAGTTACAGGACACCTATTTCGTCGTGGCCCACTTCCATCTCGTCATGGCCATTGCACCGCTTTTCGCGGCCTATGCCGGACTGTATTTTTGGTTCCCCAAGATGTTTGGCCGTTTCATGAATGAAACTGTGGGCAAGGTTCACTTCTGGGCGAGTTTCGTCGGCGTGTATTGCGTCTTCTTTCCGATGCATGTGATAGGAATCGGCGGACAGATGCGGCGTATCTACGATCCATTGAGCTATATGTTCCTGGAACCTCAGCAGGTCGTGAATGTCTTTATTTCCGTATCGGCTTTCTTCCTTGGCGCGGCGCAGCTTCTGTTCCTCGTAAACTTTTTCGTGAGCATCTGGGCGGGCAGGCGGGCCACAGAGAACAATCCCTGGAAAGCGACGACGCTCGAGTGGGAGACGCCGTGTCCAACAGGCCACGGCAACTTTGGTCCCGAACTGCCTGTCGTGCATCGCTGGGCCTTTGATTACAGCGCTCCCGGCGCCGAAGAGGATTTCGTGCCGCAGACGGCACCTGCGGTGCCGGCAACAAGGCAGCATTAATGTCAGTACTTACTCAGATTCGGCGGCGAGGTCGCATCCTGCCGCCGCCTCCGACAGATTTCGATGACGGCTCGGGAGGTTCGGGCAGTTCTTTTCCCGTTTCTCGGGCTTACATCGCCACCTGGGTTCTGTTGACTGCCGTAATCATGCTGTTTGCAGGGCTCAGCAGCGCTTATATCGTGCTGCGCGGTACGCCGGAGTGGCAGAACATTACGGTTCCTCGAATCGTTTGGGGAAATACGCTCGTTCTGTTTGCCAGCAGTCTCGCCATCGAGTTTGCCCGCCATGCTGTACGCAGGAATCATCCGGAAGGCGTCCGACAATGGGTGGTCGTCAGCGGCATTCTCGGGTTTGCGTTCCTTGTCGGACAACTCGTCGCATGGCAGCAACTGATCAAGGCGGGTGTCTATCTTGCGACAACGATTCATAGTTCATTTTTTTATGTCCTGACAGGTGCTCATGCGTTGCACTTGCTGGGTGGATTAATCGGTCTGGCCTACGTCCTGCAGAAAGCCTTTGCCAATCAACTGACCGCGACGAATCATGAGCCTCTGAAGGCATTCGCGTTGTACTGGCACTTTATGGACGTGGTCTGGATCTACTGCTTCATCTTGTTACTCTTTGCCTGAGAGGTCTTAATGGAATCGACAAGTCTGGCGGAACAGCAACGGATCCTGGCTTCGGACTGGGGCGGCGGCAAGTCACCGTTCGGCACATCGTGGAGCAAGTTCATGATGTGGATTTTCATCATATCGGACGCGCTGACATTTGCCGGTTTTCTGATTGCGTATGGCTTCATGCGCCGCGTGGCGCCGGCATGGCCTGTGCAGATGGAAGTGTTTGATCCCCTGTTGATTACGTTCATGACGTTTGTGCTGATCAGCAGCAGCGCCGTGATGGCGATGGCCGTCAGTGCCGCCCGCGCCGGCGATCCGAAGTCAGCAACGAAGTTTCTGGCGTTGACGATTCTTGGCGGCGCGATTTTCCTCGGTTGTCAGGCTTATGAATGGTGGCACTTCATTCATGAAGGGGCGACTCTCACGACCAATCCGTGGGGTGTGCCGCAGTTTTCAGCATCTTTCTTTGTAATCACGGGTTTCCACGGCTTCCACGTCTTCAGCGGCTTGACGATTCTGGCGATTGTCGCCTTGCGTGCCGCAATGGGTAAGTACTCAGGAGACAGTGTGGAGAATGCCGGACTATACTGGCACTTTGTAGACGTGGTCTGGGTTTTTGTTTTCGCGTTCTTCTATCTGCTCTAATCGGGAGTCATCATGGCATCACACGAACACGCGCATCCGGCAGGCTACAAGCAGTACTTCATGACCTGGCTATGGCTCCTCATCATGACTTCGGCCGCGCTGGTCATCGGGTATTTTCATTTCTTGCCTGAAGGTATCAAGGCGTTTCTTCTGGTATCTATCACTCTGGCGAAGATCTTCCTGATCGGATCGATCTTCATGCACCTGAAGTCGGAGAGAGTCAACCTGGTCATGCTCACGTTCTCCCCGTTGGTCCTCTCCATTGTGTTGTTCTTCTTCACATTTGGTGAAACCATCGGCACCAATCCGACGCACCAGCTTGAGAATCAGTCCCCGAAGTTCGTAATGCCGACAGGAGAGGTGAAGCACTAATCGTGTCAGTCCGCTTCATTGCCGTCTTATTGCTGGGTGTTGTGCTGATCACCGTCATCGGTGAACTGCCGGCTTATGCGCAGTGTGCGATGTGCAGGACGGCCCTTGAGAATTCTCCGGAAGGTCGGGGCATGGCTGCCAGCTTCAATCGTGGAATTTTACTTCTGCTCGCCGTGCCGTATGCCATCTTCGGCACTGTCGGCGTGGTGGTCTTCCGTGCCCACCGTCGGAAGCAGGCCGAGGATCGGCGCAATAATCCCTACATTCCCAAAGGGTGAGTTGCCCGGAATCCACTTGGCCGCGTGACTCCGACGGCACATACTGACACCGTGCCGACTCTCGTTGAAACTCTCGCATCCCAACTGGAACGTCCACGCAACGTGACTGCTCAGGTCGCCGATTACCTGAGCGGCAACTATGAGGTCGATGAGGACGGCATTGGGGTGTTTCTTGTCGAGCGGCTTCCTGCGCTGGAAGACTACGAACATGACCTGATTCTTTCGCCGTTGTTTACGCCCAAACTTGCCGACCAGGCGATCTTTGCGGACCTGCTGGGAAGACAGGTCGTTGCCCGAGAGCAATGGCCGGACGTGATTCAGCAGTTGGTGTCCCGCCCGACTCGCGCCCATCTGGTCACCGTCGACCGGCGGGTTCATGAAATTGTTTTGCGTGAAGTGACTCTCGAACGGTACGTTCATCGGCTGAGGCTCGATGGACGTGTTCCGGAAGCCGTTTTCGAACTGGTCGAACAAGTTTCTCCGGAAACCGATCGCCCGTTGATCAAGGCGATCGCGAGACGCGCAGTCTGGGAAACGACATCACGCCAAAGCATACTGTCCCGTTACCTGGCGTCCACCGCGACTCGCGGAGGTTATCAACAGGACGATGCGATTTATCTTCTTGAGCTCGTCGAGAGTTATAGGCCGGCGGACGTTGGCGGCTTGCTCGCGATGATTCCGCCATGGCTGAAGCGCTTGCAGCACGAAATCGATACGGGGGCGAACTCCAAACCTTTTTTCACCGCGCAAACCCAGGGGGAGCATGGGGGCGATCGCGATCAGCGGCGTCCGGACGAGAGGCGCCTCGACATGAAGAGGAAGGAACTGGAGTCGCTCCGTCGTCTCGAACAAATTCTGAAGGAGTAACTTCGATGACGCGGCTGAGATGGGGCGTTCTGGGTACTTCGAACTTTGCCCGCAACAAGATGATTCCCGCCCTTCAGCAATCCCGGCATGTGCATGTTACGGCTATTGCGTCCCGAAACCTTGCAAAGGCCCAGGCAGTCGCCGATCAGTTCGGCATTGAAAGGGCATACGGCACCTACCAGGAGTTGATCGACGACCCGGAAATTGACGTCGTCTACAACCCACTGCCGAACCATTTGCACGTCCCATGGTCGAGTCTTGCCCTTAAGGCAGGTAAACACGTGCTTTGTGAAAAGCCGCTGGCTACGTCGGCCGACGAAGCGCGCCAACTGCTGCAAATTGCCGACAGCGCACCTCATCTCAAAGTGATGGAGGCGTTTATGTATCGGATGCACCCGCAGTGGCAGCGCGCCCGGCAGATCATTAACGATGGGGGTGTGGGTGAACTCCGAACGATTCATTCGTTCTTCTCTTACTTCAATGAGGATGGCGGAAATATCCGGAACCAGGTTGAAGCGGGAGGAGGAGGATTAATGGATATCGGATGCTACAACATCTCGCTATCACGGTTTATTTTCGAAACCGAGCCGCAGCGCGTGCTGGGAGTCGTGGAGCAGGATTCCCGCTTTAAGACAGACCGGCTTGTTTCCGCGATTCTCGATTTTGGAATAGGGACTGCCACGTTCACGTGCTCGACGCAACTCGTCTGGTATCAGCGCGTCCACATCCTGGGCACGACGGGCCGCATTGAGATTGAGGTTCCTTTCAATGCACTACCGGACCGGGCTTCTCGAATCTGGCATCAATTCGGTAATACTACCGAAGAGATTCTCATCGAACCTTGCAACCAGTACACGATCCAGGCGGACCAGTTTTCGTTAGCGATTTTGAATCAGTCGCCCGTACCCATACCAATAACGGACACCATCGATAACATGAAAGTGATCGAGGCTGTGCGGGAGAGCGGAAAGCGCAATTCGTGGGTGAATATCTAGTCTTTGCTTCAAGCCGAATCGTGCCTCCTGCCGTAGCGGCCGCATGCGGGCTGCCGTGCCGCAATATGAAACGCGATCCCCGGAGCAAACACCTCTGACTCGGACGCTAAGGCCGGCCCATCTTCAGCACTGCAAGGTGCTCCCGGAAGCGGGAACGGGCGGCAATAAAGTCGGAGTGCGAGAGCTTGAGTTCGTTGGCGATCTGCTTCACTGCTGTGTCCTCTTCGCCAGTGATGTTTTCGTCGGATGCGGTCACAGCGAACAGGCACTCCAGAAGCGCGAACTTCTGTTCCGGCGTCGCGATGCGTTCGAATTCGCGCGTGACCAGATAGTCCTCTGTGGCGCCGAAGAGTTGGTTCTGGGTCTTGGCCATCTGAACGACGATCGGAGCCAATTCCTCCGCGAGCCCGCCTTCCTGCACAACGATCCGCTCCATGACGGCGGTCTCATCGGCGCTTACCTTCAGATCAGACCGCGCCGCGCGGCTGAGCAGGTAAGCAAATGCCGCGATGTATCGTGCCTGATCTTCAGGAAGCTGGTCGAGCTTTTGAACAATCTTCCGGACGGTTTCGGTTTGATCGTTGCTGGGTGGGGAACTCGAGGAACCCACACGGAGTCCCAAAAACTTCAGTATCGACATGCAGGAAAGCGTAACACGCCAGGTTATTTCGGTGTGCAACCTCTTCCCGACCCAGAACGAACGCCGCGCCGAAAGGAGCGAACATCGTCGCGCTCGAACGGAATGCCGTTAACGGTCTTCCTTCATCCGTTTTCGGCTTCATGCTCGCCCGCCTCAGTTTTCCGGCGCGTTCACGGCTGTGGCAACCCCCTGGCCGAGCGATAAGCAGTAGAACAAATATCGCCAGCAACTGACGTCTTCGACTGTGTTCAGACGGTTCATTGAGGTTGTTCCAGCTGTAATCTCGGCATCTTATTAGGTTGCTCGTCCCAGAACGTCAACTACACTGATCACGATGCAAGAGAGCGTATCTTTCGATCGGAGGGTCGCCCTTCGGCACCCCTCACTCTTCTAAGACGGCAACCGGAAAATATTCCACAAACTATTTTTAAGACGGGACTGCGTCCCTTTCATTTGACAGTCCTTCGTAGCCGATATACACAGTTCGGCAAATCTTCGGGGGGAACTCCAATGACACGACTCTTGCGGCTTGGTCCTTGCTGCCTTGTTGTTTTTGCTCTTGTTCTGGTCGATTCCACAAGAGCCCAGCAAGGCGCGAAGGGTGGCGAGTGGCGCACTTACGGCGGGGATGAAGCTAGCACACGGTATTCTCCGCTCGATCAGATCAATCGCACCAACATAAAGAACATGAGGGTCGCGTGGGTCTGGAAATCCGACAGCCTCCTGCCAGGCGCCCAACCCGCCAGCGAGACGACGCCGATCATGGTGAATGGCGTCCTGTACTTCACGATGGATCAACGCCGATACGTGATAGCCGCCAACGCCGGAACCGGAGAAACACTCTGGATCTACCGGCCAGACGAAGCCGCACGGTTCGATCAGGCACCCCGCAAGATTCACCGCGGTGTCTCCTACTGGACCGACGGACGTGGAGATGCACGCATCGTCTTTGTGACTCCCGGCTTTCAGCTGATTGCGCTTAACGCCAAAAATGGTATTCCGATCGGTGGCTTTGGCCGTGAAGGCATCGTCGATCTCTTCAAGGAACTGGACCTCGACTACAAAGGAGATCCGACGGGAAAGATCGGCAACAGCTCACCTGTTGTCATCTCGCACGACACCATCGTCGTCGGCCCGGCGTTGACGCCAGGAAGCCGTGCCAACAAATCGAACGTCAAGGGCGACGTGATGGCCTTTGATATTCGGACGGGAAAGAAGAAGTGGGTCTTCCACACGATCCCTCGCAAAGGCGAACGGGGTTACGAAACGTGGCAGAACGGATCCGCCGAATACACCGGCAACGCCGGAGTCTGGGGGCCGTTCTCAGTAGACACGCAACTGGGCTATGTTTATCTGAACGTCGAGTCCGCAACCAACGATCCGTACGGCGGATCACGTCCCGGGAACAACCTTTATTCAGGCAGCCTGGTCTGTCTCGACATCCGTACCGGAAAAATGATCTGGTACTACCAGCTCGTCCATCACGACATCTGGGATTTCGACATGCCGCCGCATCCGATTCTTGTCGATCTTAACGTCGATGGAAGGCCCGTGAAGGCGGTCGTACAATTGTCTAAGCAAGCCTTCGCCTATGTCTTCGATCGCGTTACCGGAAAACCCATCTGGGATATTGAAGAGCGTCCTGTGCCTCAAACTGACGTCGAAGGAGAGTGGACCGCGAAGACCCAGCCTTTCCCGACAAAGCCTCCGGCTTTCGACCATCAGGGTGTGACTGCAGACAACATCATCGACTTCACCCCGGCGCTCAAACAGACCGCATTGAAACTGCTCGAGGGTTACAAGACGGGTCCGCTTTTCACTCCACCGACAGCGTCGACCGGATCGAGCGGACCGAAAGGCCTGATTCAAGTGCCCGGGTACAGCGGTGGCGCCAATTGGCACTCCGGTGGTGCCGACCCGGAGACCGGTTTTGTTTATGTGGGTTCGATCACCGAACCCCGAATCGTGCTTTTGACTCCTAATGCGAGTCCGGTCCCGAATCCCGGCGTCAACAATGCCTGCTGCGACTCCGACTACACCATGGGTGGGACCGCACCACAGCTTCCGAATGGCCTCCGTCTCATGAAGCCGCCGTATGGGCGAATCACAGCCTATGACATGAACAGGGGCGCAATTGCCTGGCAGATTCCAAACGGCGACACGCCTCCGGCCATCAAAGCCAACTTAGCCGCGGCGGGATTGACGAACATTTCGCCAACCGGAAGTCCGTCGCATGCAGGACTGTTGGTCACAAAAAGCTTTCTCTTTGGAGGAGAAGGCGCCGGCGGTCAGGCGATCTTCCACGCATATGACAAGAAGACCGGCGAAGACGTGTGGCAGGCTCCGCTCCCGGCAGGGCCACAAACAGGGTTGCCGATGACTTACATACACCAGGGTAACCAGTACATCGTGCTGGCGACACGAGGCCCGCAAGGTGGCGGAGCCCAGCTCGTGGCCTGGACCGTGGCGCCTCCACCAGCCGCAGCAGGCGATGGCCAGCGCGGCGCAGGCGCTCAATGAGATCTCGCAGTTGATCCACATTCGAGTTCGAAAATTCGTTCGCAGGGAGAAGACACGCCCAGCTTAAACAACATCCGCGAGGATCCTCACAACTGACTCACCCTGCATCCGCCAGAAAGCTGTTCGACAGCTCAGTTTGTAACTGGGATTTCACCAGGCAAACCTCCACCAGCAACCCTGACGCTGACGATCCTAAAGATTTCTTTTTTAACTCGTAACCGAAATTGGCTTGTGATCGTAGTCCTACACGATGAAAATCTTCGATGCCACGATGGTGCGCTGCCTGCTGTTGACTGGACTGATCGTGTCGGTGTTTGTCGCCACCGACATCGCGCGGAGTCAGTCAGACATACCTGAGGACAAGCGTTATGCCCACCGTTTCTTCCCCCCGTCGGTTGACTGGATTTTAGAAACGGAGATCCCAGTGGAGAGTACTGCGCCGTTGGTCAACCAGGCGCACTCCCACCACCTCATTGCGGCGGATCCGCAGAAGCCCCTGACCGAGGTGATATGGGAAGTCAGCCTCTACCCGCCAGGTACTGAGCCGACAACAAAAGAGCGCGAGGCCGCGCAGACACTGGTCGAGCGTAGCTACGAAACCGCCACGAGGAACAGGTGGTTCGATTTCGACAAGGCGAGAGCCGACGGCTTCGTCGTGTCCTCCCAATCACACTACGTCAACGAAGAGTACGTGTTCGACGACGCGATTCTCGATCCTGAGCGCCCTGAGTTTCTGATGTACTACGACACGCCCGAAGGAAAGAAGTTCACGGGATACATGTTCCTCATCAACGAACCCCTCGCGCGAGGTCCGCAGATCGCTGGACCGCTGACGATTTGGCACTACCATATCTTTTCCGATTACCTGTGTTTTGAGGAGGGCTTGATTATCGTGGGTCTGCCCGAAAACGGGAAATGCGTTCGGGGAGTCCCACAGCGACGAAGTGCGGAAATGCTGCACGTGTGGCTCATCGACCATCCCGGTGGACAATTCTCATCGCAGATGATCTTCCCGACCGATACGCTTATGTCGGCGCTTCAGCGCAGATTCCGCGAGCGGGGCTATTGACTTAAGAAGCGAATTCTTTGCCTGTGACTCAATCTCCGGGATCGCGTTCAGGCAGCGTCTTCTCCAGCAAGAATCCCCCGCACCGCTAAGCAACAAGATGAACTTTTACTTTCCAGCCACCTTGAAGGGGTAGCCCGGAGGACCGTTCACGTAGAACGCCCCGAGCGTCGCGATTTTGTCCATGTCCGGATACAGCACTCCATAGCCGGGCGCAAACCGGCTGCCGCGAGGGGAATACCAGATGGAGCCCTGGGCGGTGACCTGAATCTTCGGCGTATCGGCGGAGAACTGCGGTTTCGGGTAGAACGTGAAGGATTGATCGCGCGTGTCGAACCTGGCGAGTGCGGCGGCGCGATCCGGCGTGGGCGAATCGACGATCCAGATGTTGTCGTCGCGATCGGCCATGACATCGTACGGTTGGGCGTTCTGCTGCGGAATGTTCCACTCGGTTACGCGGCCCGTCGTCTGGTCCAGTTTTGCCAGCTTCCCTGGACGGCGGCCTGCGGACCAGATGCCCCACCAAATGTTGTTTTTCGAATCAACATTCAACCGGCGCACGTGGCCCGGATAGGTTGGGGCGGCGAACTCGGTCCATCCGTTTGTGGTGGGGTCGAACTTTCCGATCTTGCCGCCACTCCAGTATGCCACCCAGATGTTGTCATTCCTGTCTGCGACCACGCCGTACGGGATCGCCTTGGGCGTCGGAATCCGATGGACCGATACCAGCCCGGTAGCGCGTTCCCACTTGCTGATAGCGCCGCCCATGATCCAGCCCACATAAATGTTGCCTTTGGAATCCATGGCGAGCGACTGCAACCATTTGATCGGGCTTCGAACGACATTCTCCGGATCCATGGCGATCATGTGTTCAAACTTTTCGGTCTTTGGATTGAAGCCCAGCAACCGTTTCTGCTTCGAGGGTGTCGTCCCGCTGTGTTCGGGCAGCCAGATCATGCCCTCGCGGTCGATGAGGATCTCGTGGTTGCCGTTCGTCGGGTCCGGGTACATGTACTCCTTCTGTTCTCCAGTTCTTGGATCCAGCTTGACCAACCGATGAGGAACTCCCCGATCGACTAACCAAACGTTGCCGTCGTTATCGAAGCGAACATCCTGTCCGTAGCGAGCTCGGACGTTGGCGAACTCCGGCGCATTCGTCCCTCTGCCCGGAGGATCTTCGGGGAGGTAGTACTCGATGAACATCGCTTTGCCGAGTTTGGTTTCATCGAGCGGCATCTCCCGGTCCGTGCGCACGGCTCGCGGCTTCTTGTCGGGACCGAAGTTGGCGACCAGGTAGGCAAGCAGATCTGCTTCATCCTGACGGGAGAAGCGGAAGTCGTTGCTGCGCGGCGCAAGCAGTCCCTGGGCGTACGAGGTT